>CALQQQ010000055.1 GCA_943332745.1 Opitutus sp. GAS368
ACGTGGCCGGTGAGCGACGCCTGCACGGCAATCTGGGCGGTCTCCAAATCTCGAATTTCACCCACCATGATAGTGTCCGGATCCTGTCGGAGGAAGGAACGCAAGGCGGCCGCAAAGGTCAGGCCTACCTGGTGATTGATGGGCACCTGCATAATGCCTTCGACCTCGTATTCGACCGGGTCCTCGGCGGTGAGGATTTTAACATCCTCCGTATTCACCTCACGCAGCGCGGAATAAAGCGTCGTCGTCTTGCCGGAGCCGGTCGGTCCCGTGACAATGAAGATACCGTTCGGGCGGCCGACCATCGCACGGATACCTTCCTTAATGTCATCCTGCATCGAGAGAGCCTCGAGGCTCAGGTTGACGACATTCTTGTCGAGGATTCGGAGTACGACGGATTCGCCAAACTGCGTGGGCAAGGTCGAGACACGGAGGTCAATCTGGCGTCCACTGATGGTCGTCTTGATGCGACCATCCTGTGGCACCCGCCGTTCGGCGATGTTCAATGAGGAAAGGACCTTAACGCGCGCAATCACGGCCGAAGCGAGATTCTTGGGCGGAGGGGCCATCTCGTAAAGGGAGCCATCGATGCGGAGACGGATGCGGAACTCGTGCTCAAAAGGCTCGAAGTGGATGTCCGAGGCCTTCGCCTTAACGCCTTCTTGGAGTACCAGGTCAACGAAACGGATGATCGGGGCCTGACTAGCCTGCTTAGTGACATCCTCGTCGGTCACGGCGACCGCGCCTTCGACTTGATCGAACTCACCGAGTAGCTCTTCCATCGAGGCCGAGGTGGCCTCACCGTAGACGCCCGCGACCGCGGCCTCGACCGCGGCCGGATCCGCGACGGCGAGCTCGATTTCGCGCTGGAGGATGAAGCCCAGTTCGTTGATGACGGAGGAGTTGAAGGGGTCCTTGGCCAGCAGCGTTAGCTTGCCGGCTTCGTCCGCGACCGGCAAAACGACGTACTTGTGGGCCTGCGGGGCCTTGAGAAGTTTAACGAGCGCTTCGCCCGGATCGGTGGGCACAGCGGAGTAATACTGTACCTGCAGATGGTCGGCAATCGCCTGAAGGATAGTCGCACGATCGGCGAGGCCGGCGTCGACGAGGCTGTCGCTGAAGGACTTGCCGGTGGTGGCGTGGGATTCCCAAATTTCCTCAGCCTGGGCTGGGGTCACGAGGCCCGCCTCGAGGGCGATATCGCGGATCACGTCACTATGGTCGTCGAACATGGGAATGGTTAGGTAAAGGGATGAGGCAGGTCAGCGAGACTGCGCACCGGCGCGGATGCGGTCGTGCATGGCTTCAGGGTTCTGGCAGTAGTTGAAGATCTCTTCTTCGGACACGAGACCCTGGAAGAAGAGCGCGAGCAAGTCGCTGTCGAGGGTACGCATGCCGCGGGCACCGCCCGTCTCGATGTCAGTCAGGAGTTGGTAGGTCTTCCCATCGCGAATCTTGGCCGCGACCGCGTCGGTCCGGACCATGATCTCAAAGGCGGCAACACGGCGATCATCGGTGGTGTGCAGGAGACACTGCGAGATGACTGCGGAAAGTGAGGTGGAAAGCTGGGAGCGAATTTGGTCGCGGGCGCCCGCCGGGAAAGCGTCGATGATGCGGTCCACCGTGCGGGCGGCACCGGAGGTGTGCAATGTACCGAGCACGAGGTGGCCCGTCTCCGCCGCGGTGACGGCGGCCTCAATCGTCTCGAGGTCACGCATCTCACCGATGAGGATGACGTCTGGGTCCTGCCGGAGCGCGGAACGCACGCCTTCCGCAAACGTAGGGAGGTCAACGCCGACCTCGCGCTGGGTGATGAGGCTGTTCTTGTGCGCGTGCGTATACTCGATCGGGTCCTCGATGGTGATGATATGTCCCTGCTCGTTCTCGTTAATCCAGTTGATCATCGAGGCGAGGGTGGTCGACTTGCCGGAGCCGGTGGGTCCGGTCACGAGGACGAGGCCGCGGGCGCGCTTGAGCATATCCTTGATGACCGCGGGCAGGCGCAGCTGCTCGAGCGTGAACATCTTCGAAGGGAGCAGGCGCAGGACCATGCCATAGCCGGCATGACTACGGAAGGCGTTCACGCGCAGCCGCGTCTTCTGGCGGAAGGAGAAAGCGAAGTCGCAGCCACCATCGGCGTCGAGGCGGCCGAGGTGGGATGGCGGCACGACGCCGAGCACCAGGGCCTTGGTCTCTTCGATGGTGAGCGGGGAGCCATCGATCGAGACGATCGTGCCATTAACGCGCAGGCTGGGCGAGCGACCCACGTGGATGTGCAGGTCCGAAGCGCCATTCTCAATCATGGCCTCCAGTAGCTGATTCATCTCGTAGGCCATGGAATCAGATAATGTCGTCCGCGACGGTGGCGCCGAGGACTTCTTCGATGGTGGTCATGCCGGAAGCCACCTTGCGCTGGCCGTCCTCGCGCATCGTGCGCATGCCGGCCTCACGTGCCTTGCGCCGGAGGTCGACGAGGTTGGCTCCACCATAGATCATCTCCTGAATTTCTTCGGTGATGACGAACATTTCGAAGACGCCGCGGCGTCCCTTATAGCCGCGGTCACCGCACTTGGGACAACCTGGACCCTTCATGGGGGTGGCGCTGGCGAGATCCTGCTCGGACATGCCGATGGAGTAGAGCTCCTTGGGGGTTGGCTTATATGGGGCGGCGCAGGCCTGGCAATTGCGACGCACGAGGCGCTGGGCGAGCGCGCCGCGAAGCGCGGCGGATACAAGGAATGGCTTCACGCCGATGTCGACGAGACGGGTGACGGCGCTGACGGAATCGTTGGTGTGGAGGGTCGAAAACACCATGTGACCCGTGAGCGCGGCGTTGATTGCGATCTCAGCGGTCTCGAGATCTCGGATTTCACCGATCATCACGATATTCGGGGCCTGACGAAGCATCGCGCGGAGCGCGGCGGCGAACGTCATCCCGACATCTCGCTTCACCTGGACTTGGTTGATGCCAGCCATCTGGTACTCGACCGGGTCTTCAACGGTGATGATTTTACGGTCCGGCTTGTTGATGTAGTTCAGCGCAGAGTAAAGTGTCGTCGACTTGCCGGAACCAGTCGGACCAGTGACCAAGAAGACGCCGTCGGAACCGGAGATGAGTCCTTGGAACTTAGCTTGGTCATCGGCGAAGAAGCCCAGCTCAGGCAGACCGAGCTTGAGGCCTTCCTTGTCGAGGATTCGCATGACGATGGACTCGCCGTAGACGGTCGGGAGGACGGAGACGCGCAAGTCGATATCGCGCCCGCCAGTACGGGCCTGAATACGACCGTCCTGCGGGATACGCTTTTCAGCAAGCGAGACCTCCGCCATGAGCTTCAGTCGCGAAATAATGGAAGGCTGGAGGCGCTTGGGCGGGCCCTTCATCTCTTGCAGCACGCCGTCGACGCGGAAGCGGACACGGAAGCGCTTCTCGAGGGGCTCAAGGTGAATGTCCGAAGCCTTGCGACGGATGGCGTCGACGATGAGCGAGTTGACGTAGCGGATGATCGGCGCGTCGTCTTCCTTGACGTCGCCACCCTGGGGCAGTTCGACCGTCAAGCCATCCTCGCCGCCCTTGCCAAGAATGTCGTCATACGAGGAGCCGCCGCCGATGGGACCGCCGACATAGCAACGCGAAATGGCTTCCCTGAGGAGGTCCGGCGGGGCGAGTTTTGGGTTGATGGCGAGCTTCAGCACGCGGGAGATCGAATCAATCGTCTCGGTATCAAGAGGGTCGGAGATCGCGACGAGGAGTTCCACCCCATCCATCTGCAACGGCAAGATGTTGCGGGTTTCGGCCTGCTCCCGGCTAATCAGTTTGAGAATGTCCTCGGAAGGAGCGACCTGCGTCACGTCCACAAGTTCCATGTCGAACTCCAGGCTAAGCGACCCGGTGATTTTGGACCAACTCACCTTACCGGACTCCACCAGTTTGGCGAGGGCGAGCGTGTCGGCGTTCTGACCGTCAGCGACGGCCCCGACGGCGACTCGGGCCTCGTTCACGTCGGCAGGAGACACCAGTCCCTTGTCCTGAATGAATTGAATGACGTAGTCGTCGGCGGTCGTCACAATGGGGAAATCCGGAGCGGAAGATGGGGGTAGGAAGGTTGCTCCTCAACGAGGAGAACAACGGGAAAAATACGCTAAATCCAGCCACCTTGCCCGCAATCGCAAATTAACCTAAGATTAGCGTGTTCAGCGACTTATCAGGCGTGTGATTAGCTGCGTGACCTGCGCCTGCAGAAAATCGAGCTCTCCGTCATTCCAAAGCACGAACTCAGAACGCTTAACCTTCTCCGAGAGAGGAAGTTGCGAATTAATCCTCCGATTGATGTCATCGACGGAAAGGCCACGGTCCAGTAACCTCGCTCGACGCGTCTCCTCCGAAGATCCGACGCAGACGATGGCATCAAAACCATCGGTAAGGTTCTTTTCGAAAAGGAGCGGAATTTCGACCACATGATGGCGGCTCTGATCCGCGACAGCCTGACGGCGTAGCCGGGCGACTTCGGGATGAATCAATCCTTCCAGAAAAGCGCGCTCGGGGGTGTCGTGGAAGACCTTGGTCGCTATCCAACGGCGATCCGGGCGCCCATCCTCGCCCAAGCAAGCTTCACCCCAGCGGCTACGTAGCCGGATGACGACATCAGCTGACTCCAGGACCTGACGAGCGAGCTGATCAGCATCGACGACATGGAAGCCCGACTTCGCAAAGCAGGCGGCCGCGGCAGACTTGCCGCACCCGATGCCACCCGTGAGTCCGATGACCATGCCCCACCCTACCTTCCCGCTCCGCCGAGGGCAAACCTCAAGCGGGGCTAGGGGACGACTGTAGGCCTGGACCGGCTTCGGCGGAGGGATTAACGGCCGCCGGAGTCGCTTCAGGGGCGGGATTAGCGACGACGACTGGCCCGGCGATGGGTGTCTGGATGGAACCGGTCTTGAGGATTTCCATCACATGGGTGCCGTCGAGGGTCTCGTACAGCAGGAGGGCCTCGGCGATCTTGCGATGGGCTTCGGCGTTATCGGCGATGAGTTTCTCGGCGCGCACATACTGCTCCTGCACGATAGTGGAGATGGCTTCGTCGATGCGGCGAGCCGTGGCGTCACTGTGGTTTTGGGTACGCGAAATTTCGCGCCCCAGGAAAACAGTGTCGGAGTTCTCGCCAAAGGCGATCGGGCCGAGGTCGCTCATCCCCCAGTCGCAGACCATCTGGCGGGCGAAGCGGGTCGCCTGCTTGATGTCGCTCGAGGCGCCATTAGAGATTTCGCCCGAGATGACCTTCTCGCCGATACGGCCAGCCATCGCCATACAGATATAATCAAGGAGACGCTTGCGCGAGTAACCGAGGATTTCCTTGGTCGGCATGAGCATAGCCATGCCGAGCGCGCGCCCGCGCGGGATAATGGTGACCTTGTGAAGTGGAAGCGCACCGTCGTCGATAAGGGCCTGCACCACGGCGTGTCCGGCCTCGTGGTAGGCAGTGTTCTTGAGGTCCGCTTCATCCATGACCTTCTTGCGCTCACGGCCGTAGGCGATCTTGTCGCGAGCTTCTTCGATATCGGACATCTCGACCTTCTCGCGATTGCGACGACCCGCGTGGAGCGCGCCTTCATTGAGCAGGTTAGCCAGATCGGCGCCAGACATGCCGGTGGTGATACGCGCGACGCGCTGAAGGTCCACGGAAGGGGCGAGCTGGAAACGCTTGGCGTGGACGGCCAGGACCGCCTCGCGGCCGCGTAAATCCGGGAGATCGACAAAGACCTGACGATCGAAACGGCCAGGGCGAAGCAAGGCGGCGTCGAGCACGTCGGAGCGGTTAGTCGCGCCAATCACGATTACGCCGGCCTGGCCGTCGAAGCCGTCCATCTCGACCAGGAGCGAATTGAGGGTCTGCTCGCGTTCGTCGTTACCGCCGCCGACACCGGCACCGCGCTGGCGGCCGACCGCATCGATTTCGTCGATGAAGATGATGCACGGAGCGAGTTTGCGGGCCTGCTCAAAGGTATCGCGCACGCGGGCCGCGCCGACGCCGACGAACATCTCGACGAAATCGGAGCCACTGATACTGAGGAACGGCACGCCGGCTTCGCCCGCAACCGCGCGGGCGAGCAGCGTCTTCCCTGTGCCGGGAGGACCGACCATGAGCACGCCCTTGGGAATACTCGCGCCGATTTTGGTGAAACGCTTGGGGTCCTTGAGAAAATCGACAATCTCCTTCACCTCCTCCTTAGCCTCGTCGCAACCGGCGACGTCCTTGAAGGTCGTGGTCTCCTTGTCGGTGGAATTAAGACGCGCGCGCGACTTGGCGAACTGCATCGCACCGCGGTTGGCGTTCTTCAGGAACCGGTACATCATGAACAACACGACGCCCGCGATGAGAAGCTGCGGCAGGACGGAAGTCAGGAACATGGTCATTCCCGTCTGGGCGGGGACTTGCTTGAAGGAGTCGGGGGAGACAGAAGCTTCGAGCGCCCCGAATGCCTTTTCGGTCAGACTACCATCGGCGAAGAAGCGCGCCTTGTCGTCATCCTTGGCGCCCGCGACTTCAAGCTCGCCCGTGATATGCACCCAGCGATCATTACCGCCGGTCGGGTTAGGCTGAATCGTGAGGTTCTTAATCTTCTTCTCCTGGGCGTAAGCGACAACTTGAGTGACCTCTAGTTTCTGGACGGCGTTGCGAGACTCCGCCCCGGGAATGTTAAAGAGAGCGATGATGACGGCCATCAGGAACAACCAGACGAGCACAGGCTTAGCGTTCATGCGGGGGCCGTTCTTATTATCATCCGGCTGGTCGTTTTGACTCATGGGCAGAAGATTTAACCTAAGCAGAGGCCAAGCCAAGTCAACCGGAGAGCCCCCTTCGTCGGTCCAGCCAGGCGCGCAGATTCCGCCGGCGGCAGGCCAGGCACCCAAAGGATTTCACCGCCAGACAGTACGACTGGGAGAGCTTCCCGCATTTCCGCGGGGATTTTACGGTTGATGAGCACGTCCGACAGTTTGGCCGAACCGGGGGAGCCGAGCGGCTGATAGCGATCGCCATCCACGCGCCCTCGCCAAGCAAGCGCCGCAACCGGGGCGAGGACATAGACTTCCTTCGCAGGGGAAATGTCTCCGCGGGACAGACTGGCCCACAGGGACGCATCGACGTCCACGACTTCGGCAAGCAAACCGCATTCGTCATCAGGTGACCCGGTCGGCAAGGGCCGCTCTAAGGGGCCGAAGGATGGGGCCTCGGTCAGGATGGAAAGCTCGCTGGCCTTGACGCAGACGACCACCCCACGCACAGCGGACCGGGCGTCACTCCCGGCGACAATCGCGGACGACAACGGCAGAAGGGATTTGGCACTGGGGTCATTGAGCCCATG
>CALQQQ010000056.1 GCA_943332745.1 Opitutus sp. GAS368
CCTTACCGCAATACTTGGCGATGATCTCGGCCTGCTTACCGTAGCTCTCGATGTCGACGTAAGTGACTTCCTCGCGCTTCTCGCCTTCCTTGGTGGAGTAGGAGCGGTTGACGGCGAGGGAGAACTTCGTGATGGCCTGGCCGGACGGGAGGGCGCGGGCCTCCGGATCGCGGGTCATATTGCCTGCGAGGATAACGCGGTTAAAGGAGGAGGCCACGGCGAGACGAGGTCGGGGATTACTTGGTCACCTGCACGAGCAGGCGGTTGATGGTGCGATCGAGGCGCAGCTTTTCGCGGAAAGCGGTAGGCGCGGTGACCGGACCTTCGAAGTGAAACTGGACGTAGAGGCCGGAAGGGAACTTGCGGTCGACGACGCGAGAGAATTCCTTTTGGCCGAGGTTTTCGACTTCGTTGACCTTGCAGTCGATGGACTTCAGGACGTCCTTGAGCTTATCGATGACGGTCTCAGGCGCATCCGTCGAGCCGCGGAGGTCGAGGATGAGGCTAGCGCGATAGTCGCGGCGGATCGTGGCGGTGGTCATGGTGATGGTGGTTTTCTGTTGGTGAGGTTTTGGGCGGCCGGGAGGCCTTGGGAAAGGAGGATTTCGAGGTTTTTGATGAAGTCGGGTGTGCGCTGGGTCAGGTTTGCGAGGTCGGCGTCGGGGAATCGTCCGAGGACATGATCGGCGAGGTCTTGGCCGGGGTGCTTTTTCGGTCCGATGCCTAGGCGGGCGCGGACGAATTGTTCGCCGAGGTGGCTGATACAGCTGGCGACGCCGTTATGTCCGGCGGCGGAACCTCCCAGGGAGAGGCGGAGCTGACCGGGCTCGAACGCGATGTCATCATGGAGAACGACGAGCTCAGAGGGCTCGATCCGGTGAAACCGGAGGAAGGCCGCTAGGGGCGACCCGCTGTCGTTCATGAAGGTGAGCGGCTTGATCAGATGGACGGAGGAACCTCCGAACGTGATTTTCGCGACCGAGGCCGGGAAACGGCTCTCTTCCTTCCAGACCGCGCCAGCCTGAGAGGCGAGCGCGTCGATGACGACCCACCCCGCGTTGTGGCGCGTGGCGGAATATTCTCGGCCCGGATTGCCGAGGGCGGCGATGACCGAGAATGACATTTGACTTCAAAGAACAGGTACCGGGGACGCCCGGCGCGGAAATTACTTCTTGGCAGCCGGAGCGGCGGCCGCAGGAGCGGCACCAGCGGCGGGAGCGGCACCAGCCGCAGGAGCGGCGGCACCTTCGGCACCAGGAGCGACGGCGGCACCAGCGACAGGGGTCGCTTCGGGGGCGGCTTCTTCTTCGGCCATTTCGGAGCAGACGACGACGACTCGCTTGGGGTCGCCCGGGAAGGTGATGCCCTTGGGGGCCTTGACTTCACCGACGTGGATGGACTCGTTGACCTTAAGCTCCGTGACGTCGATCTCGATGAACTCAGGGAGATCCTTCGGGAGACAGCGAACGTTGATAGTCTGGGAGACGATAGCGAGCGTGCCGCCGTCGGTCTTGACGCCATGGGCTTCGCCAATGGCACGCACCGGGATGGCAGCGGTCATCGGGGAATTCGGGTCGATCTCCATGATGTCGATATGGAGGAACTTCTGGGTGATCGGGTGACGCTGGAACTCCTTGATCAGGGAAAGGAACTTCTTGCCGTCGACGTCGAGGTCGATGAGCGAGGCGGCGTTGCCCTTGGCGCGCATCAGGTCGCGGAAGGCTTCCTGAGCGACGGATACGCTTTGGTTGCCGGACTTACCGTAAATGATGGCGGGAATGGAGCCATCAGCACGGAGGCGGCGGGCGGGGCCGCGGCCATGGAGCGCGCGGCTGGTGACTTTAAGGGTGAGCTGCTTCATGTTGGTATAAGGTCTTTTGGTGCCTAGTAAGTCGCGGACCCGCGTTGTGCGGCCGTGCCTTGCCTAGGGAAAGGAGGGTCGACCCTGATAAACCCGGCCCCGGAAGCAAGCGGTAAATTAAAAGGGGGTCTTCCTGGTGGAAAACCCCCTCGAAACAGTGCTTTAGGCCTTGGACTTACTTATAAGAGGCCAGAAAAGCGGCCACGTCGGCCACATCCTGGGCGCTCAGGCCCAGCTGCTCGCCCGACATCATGAGGGAGCGGGTCATCTTGGTCTGGCCGCCCGAGACGCGATCCTTGGGGACCAGCTGGGTGATGCCGCCGGTGGAGGTGATGACAATCGGGTCATTGTTCGACAGGAGACGACCATCAATCTGGCCGCCGGCCTTAAGCTTGAGGGTGACGCCTTCGTAGCCCAGAGCGATATCGGCCGAAGGGTTGACGAGGGCGCGGACGAGGGCTTCGCGGCTCTGGCGAGCGGCCCAACCCTTGAGCTCGGGACCATAAGCAGGTCCGTTGCCGTTCAGCTGGTGGCACATGATACAGCGCTGGGCCAGGGCGGCGCCCTTGGCCGCGTCACCGGTCTTGGAGAGCACGTCCTGCTCCGAGTAGGTTCCGGCCGAGGCTGCCGGGACCTGGATGGCGTTCACGACAACCTTCTTGGCATCGTAGACACCCGCGACCTTGAGTTCAGTGCGAATGTCATAAGCGGACCAGAGACCGGTCATGCGCATGAGGGCCCAGCTCTTGGCTTCGGAGGCGGTGGGTGAACCATCGGCGCAGAGCTTAATCATCGCGAGGGCGGCCTCCTTACTGTCCACGAAGGAGAGGGCTTCGACCGCAAGGGTGCGGGAGGCCTGCGAGACCTTAGCCGAAGTGGCACGAGCGACGAACTCCTGCACCGCGTTGGCGGGATGGAGCAACCAGGCGATGCGTTCGACTTCCGGGGACCAGGCTTCGGCGCCATCCTTGGCGAGTTCGGACTTCACGGCGGACCAGACAGCGTCCTGCTTATTGGCGGCACCGATACCGAAGGCGGCGATCGAGTTCTTGTCGGAGACATCGAGACGACGGGCGAGTTCGATCAGGATCGGTACGGCCTTATCGGCCGAGACGGCATGGAGAGACGTCGAGGCGTCGCGCCGGACGGCGACATCAGCGTCCTTCGCAAGTTCAGCGGCGATACCGACGGTGTCGTGCCCGGCACGGCGCAGCGACTGGAAGGCAAGGCGACGCAGCGAAGGATTCGTGTCCTTCAGCAACGCCTTCGTACGGACGACGCCTTCTTCACCGAGGTAAGGGAGGAGCCAGACGCCACGGGCGGCGACGTAGGGATTTTCGTCGCGCAGGATTTCCGAGACGGCCGGCAGGGCCTTGGCGCCAAAAGCCTTAAGCGCATTGAAGCCAAGGTGGCGGACATTGACAGCGGGGTTACGGAGCACTGCGGCAGCACCAGCGGGCGACGAGAGGTCGACCTTCGGGACGACGGATTTGAAACCCTTGGGAGCGATGCGGTAGATTGCGCCCGTCGCGGTGTCATCGAGCGTCTGGTGGCCACCGACGCGAGAGTCGTACCAATCGGCGACGTAGACGGCCCCATCCGGACCGACGGTGACGTCGGAAGGGCGGAACATGATACGCTCATTGGGCTTGGTGGCGGCGTCCGACTTAAGCTTATGGAAGTCGGTGCCTTCGAATTCGCGGGTCGGGTTTGAGGTGATGAAATCCCTGCGGGTGTCGACGTTGAGGGCGAAGGAGCCCTTCTGCGCGACGAGCTTATAAGCGAGAATCGTGTTACGGGACGGCTCGCAGTTCAGGAGCGTACCTTCCCAGGCAGTGCCGAGGGCGCCGTTCTCGTAGACCGTGATGCCGGTCGGAGAACCGCCGCCATAGACGTCGCCGACGTCCATGGTGTCAGGATCGTCCTGACGCCAATGGGCACGGGGCATCGACTGTCCGGGCCGCTTGACGGAGTTGTAGCTCGCGCCGGAAGGAGTGGTGAAACCAGCCGAGCCGTACTCGAGTACGAAGGAAGTGCGGCAGCTCTGCGAATCGTCGTTGTCGCCTTGGAAGAGGTCGCCGAGCGAGGACGGGAAGCTTTCGTAGCTGTTACGGTAGCCGTTTCCGAGAATCTCGAGGCCAGTGCCATCGGCGTTGAGGCGTCCGGAGAAACCGGAGGACCAGATAAAGCCGTCGTCGCTCTTAGCGCCGATGTTGGCAACGGCGTCGAAGGGCCACTTGCCGCCGCGCTGATCGACGTAGTTGCTGGTGACACGGAAGGTCTTACCAGACTTATCGGTGAGGACCGCGCCACAGTTGCCGGAGTTGATGTAGAGCTTGCCGTCAGGGCCCGCGACCACCGCATGCAACGAGTGGTCATGATCCTGGCCGCCGAAGCCGGTGAGGAAGGTCTCCTTCTTGTCGATCGCGGGGTCGAACTTACCGTCACGATTGACGTCGGTGAACTTCGTGATGGTCGGGGAGTGGGAGACGTAGACAACGTTGTCGATGACGGCGATACCGAGCGGTGAAGTCCATTCGGGGTCCTGGATAAAGGTCTGGACGGAGTCCGCGAAGCCTTTGCCTTTGGTATCACTGAGGACGATGACGCGGTCGCCTTCGGGGCGACGCTTGCCGCCTTTGTTATAGACACGGTAGTTGACGCCTTCGTTAACCCAGAGACGGCCCTGAGCGTCGAAGTCGATGTTCGTCGGATTGGCGAGCATGGGCGAGCGGGCCCAGAGCGTGACCTCGAGTCCCTCGGGTAGCTGGAAAATCGAAGCGGGTAAAGAGCCGCCCTCGGACGGGACGTACGGCGCAGGCGGAGCCTTGTCGGCAGCCAGCAGGAATTGGGATGAGGCAGCCAGGGAGGCCGCGACAAGAAGAGTGAAGACGGAGCGGGGCATAACGGGGAGACTGTTTCTACATCCCGAAAGACCGCAAGTTCCAGCCTATCTTTAAGCCTACCCCCTACCCGCCGGCCTCAAGACCACCACTGCTTGAGGGTGGCGAAATCCTGACGGGTGGCCTCCACGGCGGCCTTAAGCCCACCCTGATCCGTGACCTTACCCTTCAGGTATTCGACATGGAGGCAGACTGGGCCCGGGTAGCCTGAATTGCGCAGCTGCACCACGGAGTCCTTGCCCACCCTACCTTCGGCGAGCGGGCAACCTTCGGCCAGCCTCCCCTGCCAGTTGAAGTTCTTGAAATAAACCATCGAGATATGGTCACGGGCGAGAGCCAGATGGTTCGGCCAGGAAAGGCCGCCTTCGACCGTCGCATGGAAGAAGTCGAAGTTCCAGGACAGTTCATCGGCCCGGTAGTCCTTCATCAGCATCGCCATATCCCAGATGCCGGCGCCGACATACTTAACCCCAGAGTGATTCTGATAGCCTGGCAGGACGCGGACCTCGCGGCTGTAGGCGACCAAGTCGCGCAACTGCGGCTTGATGGCGTCGAGCTGATCCCAGTGCGACTTGCCGGCCACATAACCATACCACTTCATGCGATAGCTCGGAATGCCGAGCGCACCCGCGGTGCGCAGGACCTTCTCCGTCTGGTCGGCCGCGTTGACCGCGTTGATGTCGGTCGTCATTAGCGTGATCTTCACGCCACACTTCTTGAACGCTTCGACGAGTTTCGGCAGGTCTTCCTCGACGCGTTCCGGCTCGACATGCCCACCCTTGCGCACTGGTGCCTCGACGCCCTTGAAGCCGAGCGCCGCAACGGTCTCGGCGAGTTGGTCGTAAGGGAGGCCGACGAGGTGCTTCGTGAAGAGGCTGAATTCAGGGGCTTTGGGCCAGTGTGCAGCCGCGAGCACCGGTCGAAACATTGTTCCCGCCATCAACGAACCGGAAAGACCCAGCATCGCGCGGCGGGAAAGCATCGGCTTACTTCTTGACGATGCGCTTGACCGGGCCGACGAGCGAAGCGACGAGCACATCGCCGTTGCTCGGGTCGTAGCCGAAGGCGGAGATGTTGAAGTCCTTGGCGACCTGCTGGGACTCCCATTTGCCGCCGCGATCATGCAGGGAGAAGATGCGGCCAGAGGCGAAGTCAGCGAAGATGTAGGCGTCGGCGATGGCCGGGACGCGGTCGCCACGATACACGACGCCGCCGGTCACGGAGTTGCCCAGCTTGCGATCATACTCATGGATCGGAGACTTGAAGTCGGAAGGGGCAGCGAGGCCAGGAGGCACCTTCTTGCCGGAGGCATCCTTCTGGACGAAGACGTGATTGCCCTCGACGTCGTGCCAGCCGTAGTCGCCACCCGAGACCAAGATGTCGATCTCCTCATAGAGGTTCTGGCCGACATCGCCGGCGAAGCAGGCACCCGTCTTGGGGTCGAAGGAGAAGCGCCAAGCATTACGCAGGCCGGTGGCCCAGGTCTCGGTCCGGACGGAGCCGGCCTCCAGGGGGCGGCCGCGGTGGGAGGTGGCCGCCAAAAAGGGGTTGTCGGCCGGGACTGAGTAGAAGGCTACCCCCTTGGAGTCAGTGATGACCGAGGGGTGGGGGTTGGGGGCGGGGTTGCCTGGCTTCTTGTCGACATCGATCCGGAAAACCGCGGCGTGGAAGCCCTTGTTGATGTAACCCGCGGTATCGAAGGCGTCACCACCCGCGCCGCCGTCGCCGCAACTGATATAGAGATAGCCGTCCGGGCCGAAATGGAGATCGCCTCCATTGTGGTTGGCTGCGGGGTCAAGCTGGGTGATCAGAGGCTGCTCGGAGTCCTCATCGATGGCAAAAGGTGCCAGGCTGGACACCTTAAAACGGGAAACCCGCTGGTAAAGCTTACCATCAATTCTAAGGCTATAATAGACAAAGACTTGCTTCGTCTCGTTCACCCGAGGATGGACCGCAAAACCAAGTAAACCGCACTCCCCGGCGGCATCAAACTTACCGTCTTTAGGGTTAATTTGAAATACCTGTGTCTTGGTCTGCTTGCTGGCCCCCAAGCCAGAAATCATCTGAACTTTGCCACCGAAGTAGGCACTCACCTTCTTCTTCTTATCGCCGGATTTGGCGTCGTCGGCGGAAGGGGCCGGATCGCCCTTCTCAATGACGAAGACGACATCCTTGCTTCCGGGCATCGGGGAGATCGCGACAGGGAGACTGAACTTCATCTCCGGGAAGGCGGGCTCCAAGGCGACGAGGGCGTCCTGCGCGGAAGCGGAAGACATCCCGACGAGGAGCGAGAACAGGAGGGCGGCGGACGGACGGAGTCTCATGGTGTGGGGGTGTGCAGGACACCTAAGTCGGATGGCGGACGCATGCAAAAGATTTTTTACGGGAGACGGGGGTCTGAAGAAACCTGCACCCTGCCCTTATTTTTCGCTGGTTTTCAGCGTAAGCTTCGATACTTAATACACCCGCATCACTGCACAACCAACCCATAACCAACATGTCCAAAGCCCTCACCAAGTCCCAAATCGCCAGCGCCATCGCCGAAAAAGCTGAAATCAGCAAGAAGCAGGCCGTCGCGATCCTCGAGATCATCGC
>CALQQQ010000057.1 GCA_943332745.1 Opitutus sp. GAS368
CTTCAAGGACATCAAGCCCGAGGAGTATGCCGGTATCTTCTTTAGCGGCGGCCGCGCTCCGGAGTATATCCGCGAAGACGAAGCCCTCCTGGCCGCCACGCGCTGGTTTTGGGAGCATAAGAAGCCGATGATGAGCGTCTGCCACGGCGTCGAAATCCCCGCCCGCGCCGGTATCGTGAAGGGCCTGCGCATGGCCACCGTGCCGAAGTGCAAGTTCGACCTCGAGGTCTGCGGCGGCATTTTCGTCAACGCCCCGGTCGTCATCGATCGCCACATGGTCAGCGGCCGTACTTTCCATGACAACGGTGCGTTCGTCGGCCCGTGGATCAAGATGCTCGAAGCCCAGCGCGATCAGAAGTAATCGCCATGCTTTCCCGCCGCGATTTCCTCCGCACCGTCCCGGCCGCCGCGGTCTTCGCGGCAATGTCGGCTCGGGCCCAATCCAAGGATGAGTTCAAGATCCGCTACACGCTGTCTTCAGCGCTCTACGGCACGATGCCGCTCGACGTCATCCTGCCCGAGGTCGCCAAGGTCGGCGCGGAGTCGATCGATATCTGGTGTAAGGTCCACGGCGACCAGCGCGAGCAGGCGACAGCGCTCGGCGAGGAAGCCTTCGCGGCTTTGCTAAAGAAGCACGGTACCCGCGTTGGTTCCAGCACGCGCTACCCGCTGGGCCCATTCAAGCTGCAGGAAGAAATGGCTTGGGTGAAGAAGCACGGCGGCAACCTTGTTGTCTGCGGGTGCGTTGGCCCGAAGAATCCGGAAGGCGCCGCCGCCAAAGCGGCCATCTCCAAGTTCCTCGAAGACATGAAGCCGCACGTCGCCAAGGCCGCCGAGCTCGGCGTGACCATTGCGATTGAGAATCACGTAAGCCAGGCGCTCCACCATCCGGATTCGATCAAGGCGTTCGCCGACCTGAATACCTCGCCGAACCTCGGCATCGCCTTCGCCCCGCACCATCTGCACGAGTGGCAGGATCAGATTCCAGCGCTCATCCGCTATGCGGGCGCGAAGAACCTCCCGTTCATCTATTTCCAGGAGCACTCCGCCGGTATCTTCAAGAAGGCCAGCAAGGAGGTCGAGATGCAGCAACTTCCCGGCTATGGCGGCGGCCTTGACTATCGTCTCGTCGTCAAGGCGCTCCGCGACGTCCGCTTCAAGGGCGTGGCCGAGATCTTCATGCACCCGACCCCGCGAGGGATTCCGATCCTGCCGACGGCTGGCGAGGTCACCGCGGCCGTGAACAAGTCGCGAGCCTACTTGGATAAGTGCATCCTCGAGACGGCATGATGCTGCGCGTCGCGATCCTGCTGGGCGCGGCCGCGCTGAGCGCCGAGCCTCTCGTCACCGGATTCGAGCGCTTCCATGCGTCGGCGCCGACGGCCGAAGGTGGCCGTCTGCTCTACAATGAGCTCGGTTGCGTGAATTGCCACGGCGGCCAGACCGGCCTGCCCGCGATGCGCGGTCCCGCGCTGGCGCTCGTCACCCAGCGCGTCCGCTCCGAATGGCTTCGCAAGTTCGTCGCCGATCCCGCGTCGGTTCACCCGGGAGCGGTGATGCCGCAGGTCCTAGCCAAAGCTGATGACCAGACCCTCGTCGCAATCGAACACTATCTCGCTTCCCTGCAGCCGAGGGCCGCGACTAAGGCCGCGGCGAAGATCATGCACGTAAACGGGGCCCGCGGCGGTGAACTGTTCAATACCCTGGGTTGCGTTGCCTGTCACGCACCTGGCAAAGATTTTGTCCCGCCCGATGGCGTGCCCAAGGCTTCCGAGTTCACGCATCGCAGTGTGGGATTCGGCGACCTCAAGGCTAAGTACAGCCTCGATAGCCTCGGCGCTTTCATCCTCGATCCGCTGAAGGTGCGCACCGATGGGCGAATGCCCAAGATCGTGATGGATCGTCAGGACGCCATTGACATCGCCGGCTACCTTCTCGAATTCCAGGGCAGCGATGGACGTATTGATCAAAGCGTCGTCTCCATCGTCGCGGACAAGGATCTCGCGCTCGTCGGTCGTAAGGCTGTCATCGCTGCCCAGTGTGCCGCGTGCCACGATTTGCCGAAGGATGCCGCGGCGAAGCCCGTTGTGCTGAGTAAGAACGAAGGAGGCTGCCTCGATGCCGATCACGCCAAGGGGCCGCGCTATGCATTTTCCGACGCACAGCGCGCCTCGTTAAAGCTCTTCCTCGCTAAGAAGTACGAGGCCGCCTCGCCTAAACTTGCGGCCGACCTCACTCTGCACGCGCTCAACTGCATCGCTTGCCATGAGCGCGATGGCAAGGGCGGCCCCGATGCCGCGCGTAAGCCTTACTTCCAGGGAGATCATAATCTCGGCGATACTGGTCGCTATCCGCCGCCCCTCACCAGCATCGGCGGCAAGCTCCGCCCTGAATGGCTCGCCAAGGTGCTTGCCCCGCGCCTCGAAGCCAAGCCCGCCGATTTATTCACGAGCCACAACAAAGCAGACGAGACCCGCGTGCGTCCCTATCTGAAGACCAAGATGCCGCAGTTCGGCGCGGCCACGGTCGACCTCGCCAAGCTCCTCGGTGTCGCTGACGCACGTACCGCCCTGAAGTTCGAAGGCGGCGACGACACCGCTGGGCGTAAGCTCATGGGCACGCAGGGCGGGGCGGGTTGCATCACCTGCCACCGTTGGGGCGATCGCCCGTCTCTCGGCGTCCAAGGGCCTGATTTGAGTAATATCCCCGCTCGCCTGCAGGAAAGCTGGTTACGCGAGTATCTCATCAATCCCGCAGGCTATCGTCCCGGCACGCTGATGCCCTCCTTCTGGCCGGGCGGAAAATCCTTTAACTCCACGATCCTTGGCGGCGACACCAACAAGCAGATCGCTTCAATCTTCAAGTTCGTTGAAAGCGCCAATGGCGAGCCCGAGGGCTTCCCGCAGAATCGTAACGGTGAGTTCGAGATTGTGCCGAAAGACCGGCCCGTAGTGCAGCGCGCCTTTACCGACGGCGTTGGCGTCCGCACGATCCTGGTGGGCTTCCCGACTGGCGTGCACCTCGCCTATGACGGCGACAAGGGCGGCCCTGGCCTCGCCTGGAAGGGGCGTTTCTTCGACGCCTACCTCACCTGGTACTCGCGTTTCCCGACTTTTGAGAAACCCATCGGCACGGAGGTTGTCGCCTGGCCTAAGCCCTCTGGTCGCTTCCTTGGCTACCGTCTCGATGCGAAGGGCAACCCCACGTTCCTCAACGAACAGGGTGGCGTGAAGGTCGAGGAGACCTATGAGGGCATCAAGAACGGCCTTCGCCGCACCGTCACCTGGGCGCCCACGCCAGACTTCATCCCGACGATCACGCATCCCGCCGGGATGATTGTCGACGTGAAGGAATCCTCCGCCCAAGGCCGTCGCGTCTTTACCTATCTCTGGAAATGAAAGCCACGATTGCAGCCCTCCTCGCCGCCGCTTCGCTTTCCGCGGCGTCTTATGACATCGCCGACATCCTGACCGCGAGCACCGCGGCGGACACGCGCGCGAAGGATTGGAAGCCGGGCGATGGCCTCGCGCTCGAGGTCAGCGGTATGGATTGGACCGCCGACGGAAAACTCGCGCTCTCGATCCGTAAGGGCGAGGTCTGGGTCCTTGACGGCGTCCTCGACGCCAAGCCGAATAAAGTCAGCTACAAGCTCTTCGCCTCCGGCCTGCACGAACCGCTTGGATTGCTACGCGACGGCAAGGACCTACTCGTCACCCAGCGCACCGAGACCACGCGCTTGCGTGACACGAATGGCGACGGCGTCGCCGACGAATACCTCACCGCTGGCGCAGGCTGGAACGTCTCTGGTTCCTATCACGGTTATGCTTACGGCCCCAAGCGCGACGGACTCGGACAGCTCTGGGTCACGCTCAATGTGGACATGGGTGACCACGCCGACAATAAGGCACCGTGGCGCGGCTGGGGTGGCATCCTCGGCAAAGACGGCAAGTTCGTGCCCATGGCGGCCGGCATGCGTTCGCCGTGTGGCCTTGGTGCTAACCTCGCTGGCGACATGTTCTGTGTCGATCAGCAGGGCACCTGGATCCCGACCACGCCGATCTACCACCTGCGCAAAGGTGCGTTCTTCCTGAACCCTGAAGGCATTGCGTCCGAGAAGCTACCCGAGTCGCCGCTCAAGCTTTCCGCCAAGATCCCGGAGAAGCGTCCGTACCCCGAAGCCCTCAAGGCCTTGCCCGAAATGCGTCCGCCCGCGATTTGGATGCCATATAACAAGATGGGACGCAGCGGCACCGACCTCGCCACTTGCGATGCTGGCGGCAAGTTCGGACCGTTCGACGGGCAGATGTTCGTGGCCGAGTTCACCGACGCCAAGATCAGCCGCGTCTTTATGGAGAAGGTCGACGGCGAGTATCAGGGCGCCTGCTTCCCGTTCGTCGGCGGCTTTGCCTCTGGTATTGTGCGTCTTAGCTTCGCCCCAGATGGCTCCCTCATGGTCGGCATGACTAGTCGTGGCTGGTCTTCGCTCGGCACCAAGGCCTACGGCCTGCAGCGCCTTCGCTATAACGGCACCGTGCCGTTCGCCATCAAGGAGATGAAGGCCAAGCCGGATGGCTTCGAGCTCACCTTCACCAAGCCCGTCGATATCGCCCGCGCTGGGGACGTCGCCTCGTACCGCATGACCAACTACACGCTCTTCTATTCGGGCGCGTACGGCAGCGACGAGATCCAGTCCGCCCCGAATGGCATCGCCTCGGCCAAAGTCGCCGCGGACGGCCTCAGCGTGCGCCTCAAGGTCGACGGCCTCCGCGAACTTTATATCCACGAGCTCCATGCCGACGGCCTCCGCTCGGCCGGCGGTGAATCGCTGGACCATGCGGATGCCTATTACACGCTGAACCGTCGGCCGAAGAACTGACTCGCAACGGGGAGGTAATCCTTTCCTCTTGGGGGCTTGGACAACTCGCCGACCATCCGCGCCGAAATCGGCCCCACGCTCAAGCTAGCGATCCCCATCATGTTGGGGATGCTTGGCTACGGCCTGATGTTCGTCGTGGATGTCGCGATGGCTGGTCACCTCGGAGAGACTGCCTTGGCCGCGTCGGCCCTAGCCTCGAACCTTAATTATATCCCGTATGTCTTCGGCATCGGCGTCGTCGGTGCCATCGCCGTGTACCAGTCGCAGGACAACGGGGCCGGCGTCGAGGAGTCTGCGCCCGCGATCCTGCGGCACGGCATGGTGCTGGCCGTCGTCATCAGCATCGTTGCCGCGATTGTTTCACATTGGTCAGCCCAGTTTATTCCGCTGCTCGGCTCGCCGAAGCCCGTCTCGGACGAGGCGCAGGAGTTCTTCATCCTCATGTCATGGGCGATGGTGCCCGGCCTGGCCTTCCACGCCTTGCGTGGGCATCGCGATTCGCAGCACCAGCCATGGATCTCGCTCGCGTGGCTGAGCCTTGGCATACTCGCCAACATCTTCTTCAACTGGCTGTGGATGTTCGGCCATTGGGGTTTCCCGGCGTTGGGGCTCGCTGGCGCTGGCTGGGCCACGCTCGTCGCCCGCTTGGTCATGCTCATCGGACTTTGGTTCACGCCAGGTCGAGGTGTGCTACGCTGGGCGGATGGCTTACAATTGGCCGTGTTCCAACGCCTCATGAAGACCGGCTGGCCCGCGGGGCTGCATAGCCTCAGTGAAGTCGGCATCTTTGCGATCGTCCCTGTCATGGCTGGTTGGATCAACGCCACCGCGCAGGCCGCTCACCAAGTCGCCATCAGTACCGCCTCCGCCGCGTTCATGTTACCGCTCGGCCTCGGCATCGCCGCCGGCATCCGCGTCGGCGAAGCCTATGGCGCCAAGGACCCGCGCAAGGTGCAGGCCATCGGCCTCGGTGCCTTGATCATGGGCGGCCTCATCATGGCCGCTTACGGCCTCGGCATGATCCTGCTGCGCCCGTTGCTCATGGCGACGTATGGCGTCGCCGGGACCGAGACCGCCGCGCTCGCCTCGACCTTGCTCATCTTCGCCGCCGTGTGGGCGCCCTTCGACGGCGTGCAGGTCGTGGCGGCCTACCTCCTCCGCTCGGTTAATCGGGCCTCCTGGGCCTCCTGGAGCGTCTTCACTGTTTACTGGCTCTTCTGCCTGCCCTTGGCGCTCGCCCTGGCTTTCCCGGCGGGCTTTCGGATCTTCGGTATTCCCGTCGGTTACTTTGACCTCGGGGCCGTGGGCATCTGGATCGCGCTGGCGACCGGGTTGATCGTCGTGTCGCTGGCCATGGCGTGGAAGTTCCGCCAGGCTGCGCAGGCAGGCGTGGACGCCTAAGGCTGTCACCTCGTTGGCACGGGCGGGTCGGGGAATCTTAACATCGCGGGGCTTTGCTTGGCTGGGTGGGGGGCTTACGCTGAAAGCGCACCCCAATGCACCTCACTCAAAACATCACCCTCAGTCGGGAGATGGATGAAGATCCGGAATATGGTTTCCGCGAGGAAGCCGAAGTCGACGTCACGCTCATGTCCTTGGAAAAGCTGCAACTGCTCGTAGTCGAACTACGTGCATGCGGAGCTTATCCGCAGGCCATCGAGCGCGTCTGCGATTATGTCGTACATGACCGTGTGTACGCCGATTCCACCCGATCGCTTTTCCAGTCCACCCTGGAAATCATCCGTAACCGAGCCGGCTAGGCGCCGGCCCGAAGGACAAGGCGAGACCTGGGCCGCTCCCAGGGGAGGGGAGTGTCGTCGTATGGTCCGTAAAACAAAGAAGCCGACCAGACGGTCGGCTTCTCGGGAGGCTGGCGGAGCAGCTTACTTAATCGAGCAAGCGGCGGAGGTCGTCGGAACGATCTCAACCTTGCGGTGCTCGGCGTCCCACTTGACGAGGCCGTCGGCCTTGGCGAAGAGGGTGTGGTCGCGGCCCATGCCGACATTGCGGCCAGCATTCATGCGGGTGCCGCGCTGGCGGATGATGATCGAACCTGCGGTGGCGAATTCGCCGCCGTAAAGCTTCACGCCGAGGCGCTTGGAGGTGGAATCGCGGCCGTTGGAGGAAGTGCCGCCGCCTTTCTTTGTTGCCATGGTGGTAGGACGTTAAGGGTTAAGCAGAGATGGACTCGACCTTGATCACCGACAGTTCCTGGCGGTGGCCGCGACGGCGGTAGTAGCCCTTACGGCGGCGGTGCTTGAAGATGTCGA
>CALQQQ010000058.1 GCA_943332745.1 Opitutus sp. GAS368
AACTGCGCGGCCTTTTCACCCTCAGCGATATCGAGCGCATCTCCGAAGAATCTCGTGCCCACGTCCGCCCGACCCGCGATGCCGATTTCCGTCTCCGCGTCGGCGTCGCCATCTCCGTACCCCGCACGGCGGACGGCGAAATCGACCGCGCCCGCTTGCTCGCGCACGTCAGCGCCCTAATCGCCGAAGGCGCGGACGCGCTCGCGATCTCCACCGCTCACGGCCACACCAAGGGCGTCGGCGACGCGCTGCGCCTGCTGCGCAAGGCCCACAAGGACATCACCCTCATCGCCGGCAACGTCACCAGCGGCGAAGGCGTCGAATTCCTCGCCGCGGCCGGCGCGGACACCGTCAAGATCGGCCAGGGCCCCGGCTCGATCTGCACCACCCGCATCGTCGCCGGCGTCGGCATCCCGCAGCTCACCGCGCTTTACGTCGCTTCCCGCGCCGCCGCCAAGAAGGGCGTGCGTATCCTCGCCGACGGCGGCATCACGAAGAGCGGCGATATCGTCAAGGCGCTCACGCTCGCCGACGCGGTCATCCTCGGCGGCCTCCTCGCCGGCAGCCGCGAAGCGCCAGGCAAGCTGATGGAGATCAACGGCAAGACTTATAAGGAATACCGCGGCATGGGTTCGCATGAAGCCATGCGCAAGGGCTCGGCCGCCCGTTACGGACACTCGGCCAGCGGCAAGTTCAGCAAGGTCGCGGCGGAAGGCATCGAAGCGCTCAAGGAAGTCTCCGGCACGGTCGATCAGGTGCTCGGCACCCTCGCCGGCGGCGTCCAGAGCGGCCTCGGCTACCTCGGCGCAGCGAACCTCGCGGAGCACCGCAAGCGCGCCCGCTACATCCGCGTCACGCCCGCCGGTCAGCGCGAAGCCGCTCCGCACGACGTGATCGAAATCAAGGCGGGCTCCTGATCAGCCCATGGCCGCTTTCTTCCGAGGTCTGCTCCTTTTCCTTTTCGGCGCGCTGGTCGGCGCCGGCGGCATCCTGTTCTTCACGCCGACCTTCAACGTCGTCGTCAGCCGGAATCCGGGCTCCCTGAAGCCCGTCGAGTTCGCCCCGGTCGTCGCCCCGGTGACAGCGGTCGCCAAGGCTCCCGCTCCGACTCCCGCCCCGGTGGTCGCCCCCGTCAAGCTGGCGGTCGCCGAAGCGGCTAAGCCGGCTCCCGCCGTCGCTTCCACCGAGCCCTCGCTCGACTTCAAATCCATCTCCGAGCACCTGATCCTTTGGCCGAATTCAGTGACGGTGACGACTGCGACCACGGCGGCCGTCTTCGTCGACGGCAAGAAGGCGCAAGACCTTGCGCTCGAAGCCGGCACAGTGCTGCAGCTCTCGAAAGTCCTCGCCGATGGTTCGCTCGAGGTGCGCGCCAAAGGCGCGAAGTTCGAGATCAAGAGCGCCCAGACGGATTTCAGCGCCGAGCTCGGCAAGCGCGTCGCCGAACTGGTCGCCAAGGGAACGAAGGTCGACTCGTCCTTCGTGACATCGTCCACCGCCGCCGTGGCTCCCGTCGTCACCCCGGTCGCTCCCGCGCCCGCGCCCGCACCCAGCGTCACCCCGGTCGCCGTCGTGGACGTCAAGCCGAAGGGCCCGCTCACGCTCGCCCAGAAGGTGGATGTCCTTTTCGGAGTGAAGCCCGAAGTCCCCGTCACCCCCGCCGTCGCCCCGGCCTTGGTGACGCCGACTCCGGTCGCTCCGCCAGCTGCCGCGGTCGTGCCGGCGCCCTCGGCCGAGCCGAAGGCTGCCGAGAAGGGCAAAGATCTCGATCGCAAGATCAACAATCTCTTCAAGTGATCCGTCCGTGAGTCACGCGAAGATCTATTCTTGGAACGTCAACGGTGTTCGCTCAGCCCTCGGCAAGGGGCTTGCCGATTTCATCGCGTCCGCTGACCCGGATGTGCTCTGCCTGCAGGAGACGAAGTGTGAGACCGCCGTCGCTTCCACGCTCGGCCTGGCTTACCCGTACCAGTGCTGGCATGAAGCCGAGAAGAAGGGTTACTCCGGCACCGCGGTGCTTTCGAAGACCGCGCCGCTTTCCGTCGCCACCGATTTTCCGGGCGACCATCCCGCCGAAGGCCGCGTGGTCACCGCGGAGTTCAAGGGCGTCTTCGTGGTCAGCGCCTACGTCCCGAATTCCCAGCGCGAACTCGAGCGCCTCGACTACCGGCTGCAGTGGGACGCCGATTTCCGCAAATACCTCGCCCGCCTTGCCAAGCAGAAGCCGGTCGTGGTCTGCGGCGATCTCAACGTCGCGCACGCCGAGATCGACCTCGCCAATCCTTCCACAAACCCCCGCAACGCGGGCTTCACCGACGAAGAGCGAGAATCCTTTAGCCAGCTCCTTTCGCAACACGGCTTCACGGACACCTTCCGAGCGCAGCACCCTGAATTAGCGCAGCGCTACAGTTGGTGGTCCTACCGCCCTGGTATCCGCGCTCGTAATATCGGCTGGCGTCTAGATTACTGCCTGACGTCCGACGGCCTGAAGTATTCGCAGCCCGACATCCACGACAAGGTCACCGGCTCGGATCACTGTCCGGTTTCCGTGCGCGTTCAGGCCGAGCTCTGACCTGCCGTAGACTGTTCGCCGGTCAGTCGGCGCACCCACGGTACGAGTACGAGTAGCAGAACGGTCATGCCGCCCACGAGCAGCGCCTGTTGCCAGAAGAAGTGCGCGAGGGCCTGCGGGTCCTTGGCGTTGAACTCTGCCGCGATCGACCCAGCCAGCTTGTTGCCGAGCGCGGTGCCGAGGAACCAGATGCCCATGACGAGTCCAGTCAGTTTCACGGGCGCGAGCTTGGTCATCGCGCTCAGGCCCACGGGACTCAGGCAGAGTTCGCCGATTGTTTGGAGGAAGTAGACGCCGATCAGCCACCAGGGGCTCACCTTGCCCGCGGCGGTAAGCTGTGCGGCGGGAACAAGGAGTGCAAACGATAGCCCGAGGAACACGAGGCCCCAGACGAACTTCATCGGAATCGAAGGTTGGCGTTCCCGCAGGCTCACCCAGAGCCAGGCAAACAGCGGGGCAAGCACCAGGATGAAGAGCGAGTTCACCGACTGAAACCAAGACGATGGAAAATCGAAACCAAGCAGTTTATTAAGCGTCAGTTCGTCGGCGAAGAGCGTGAGCGACGAGCCAGCTTGTTCGAAGACGGCCCAGAACAGGATGGCGCAGACGAAGAACACGAGAATCGCCGCGATGCGTTTGCTGTCCTGGTCCCGGCGCACGACACCGAACCAGATTACGCCCACGAACGGTAATGCAAAGACGACGGGGTTAATCCAGGCGAAGTAGTCAGAAGCAATCATCACGCCGAGCAACGCGGCGGTGCCGAGCGCGACCAGCGCGAGCTTACCCCACGGCTTCGGCGCAGTCGCTTCAGGAGGATGACCGATGTGCGAGAGCCAGTGCCAGTGGCGCAGATACACGATCATGCCGAAGGTCATGCCTATGCCCGCGGCCGCAAAGCCCCAGTGCCAGCTATGCGTCGAATCGAGTCCCCAGCCGGTGAGCAGGGCTTTAAACTGTTCGCCTTGCGCGAGCCACCCAACGACCAACGGCGCGGCGAACGCGCCGAGGTTGATGCCCATGTAGAAGAGCGAGAAGCCGGCGTCGCGTCGCGTGTCGCCATGCGAGTAGAGTCCGCCGACGAGTGTGCTGATGCTCGGCTTGAGCAGTCCAGTGCCGAGCGCGACGAGGATGAGTCCGGCGTAGAACGTGGGCGTGGAATTGAACGCCAGGGCGTAGTGGCCGGCGGTAATGATGAGCCCGCCGATCAGGACCGCCCGGCGCGCCCCGATGAAGTTGTCCGCGAGGAAGCCGCCCAGGATGCAGACCATGTAGCTGGCCATGGTGTAATTGCCGTAGATTTGCGTGGCCAAACCCTGATCCATTCCCATCCCGCCCATCGCGAGGGGCGCGATCATGAACAGCAGGAGGATGGCCCGCATGCCGTAGTAGGAAAACCGTTCCCACATCTCGGCGTAGAAGAGCATGCTGAGCCCCCGTGGGTGCCCGGCGATGCCCCCATGGTCGCGCTCGGTGTGCTTGGCCGGCGATTCGACGTCTGGGGTCAGTTCGTGCATCGGAGGGGGTTATAAGCGGGGGAACGGGGGAGGGGGAGTCGGGAATGCAATCCGAGTCAGCCGGCGGGTCGGCGTTGACAAAGGGGGTCCAAGGCCTAGTTTTGAGACTCATTCTCAATTAGAGTGACTCCGCTTTCCCAACTTCTGCCCGGCCAATTCGGCAAGCTCGCCTCGCTCAATCCCGAGCGCGGGGTGGATCAGCGTCTCATGGCGCTTGGCCTGCTCCCGGGCATGGTCCTGAAGCTCATCCGTAAGGCACCCCTCGGCGACCCGCTCGCCATCGAGTTCGGTGGCCAAGTCGTCAGCCTCCGCCTCGCCGAAGCCGAGAACCTGATCGTTGACGTCTCCGCCGACTGTCCCATCCAGCGACCGCGCCAGCCATGAGCACTCCCGAACCAGGCCTGCTGGTCGCACTCGTCGGTAACCCTAACACCGGCAAGTCGACGCTCTTCAATGCCCTCACGGGCCTGCGTCAGCGCGTCGGTAATTACCCGGGCGTCACCGTCGCCCGCAAGTCCGGCACGTGCGACCTCGGCGACGGCCAGAAGGTCGAGCTCGTCGACCTCCCCGGACTCTACTCACTCGCCGCCGCTTCTCCCGACGAGCAGGTCGTCATCGACGCGCTGTCGGGCAACATCGCCGGCGATCGCCGGCCCGACGCGGTGGTGCTGGTCGTCGATTCCACGAACCTGCTCCGCAACCTCTTCCTCGCCTCGCAGGTGGCCGAGCTCGGTCGTCCGGTAGTCATCGTCCTCAACCAGGCCGATGTCGCCAAGGAACAAGGCCTGCGCATCGACACTGAACTGCTCTCCCGACGCCTCGGCGGAGTCCCCGTCGTGCTGTCGTCCGCTTGGAAGGGCGAAGGTATCCTCGATGTGCGTCGCGCCATCGCGCGCGCAGTGGCCCAGCAGACGCCGATGAAGCGCGTCGCTTGGCCGACCAACATTGCCGCCGCCCTGATCGATGTCGCGACGGCCGCCGCTGCTGACACGGGTAAGCAGATTTCGGAAGCCGAAGCGCAGCGACTGCTCTTCGATACGAATCCGTCAACCGCCGACCGCTTGGGCTGGACCCTCGCTCAGCGGGACAAGACCTTGCGCTCCGCTCGCGACCGCGTCCGCAATTCCGGCTACAACCCGATGGCCGCTGAGCCGCTCGTGCACTATGCGCACCTACGCATCGTCCTCGAAGGCGTGGTGACCGAAGGCGCAGGGAAGGCCGGACGGAGTGCCGCCGTTGACCGTCTGCTGCTCCACCGCTTCCTCGGACCCGTTCTGTTCCTGGGTATCATGCTCGGCTTCTTTGGCTCCGTCTTCTGGCTGGCGAAGTTCCCCATGGAGTGGATTCAGTTTGGCGTCGATGCCTTGAAGGGCGTCGTCGCGCCGCAGCTCGAAGCCTACCCGATGCTCCAAAGCCTGCTGGCGGACGGTATTATCGGCGGTGTCGGGGCATTTCTTGTCTTCCTGCCGCAGATTCTGATCCTCTTTCTTTTCATCGGTATCCTCGAAGATAGCGGCTACATGGCGCGCGCTGCGTTTATCATGGACCGCCTCTTCAGCTGGTGCGGCCTCAATGGGAAGAGCTTCGTCCCGCTGCTCTCGGGTTTTGCCTGCGCGATTCCGAGCCTCCTTTCCACGCGAACAATCGAAGACCCGAAGGCCCGTCTCGCGACGGCCTTCGTGGTGCCGTTCATGAGCTGTTCGGCCCGCTTCCCAATCTACGCACTGATGTGCGCGGCCTTCATCGGCCCGCTCTACGGCCCGGGCTGGCAATCCATCGTCATGATCGGCATGCACTGCGTCGGGTTGTTCTTCGCTGTCCCGACCGCCTTCGTGCTTACCCGCCTCGTGCTCAAGGTGAAGCCACAGCCGTTCGTCCTCGAGCTCCCTCGCTACCAGATGCCGAAGCCGCGCGATGTTGTCTGGCGCATGTGGCAGAACGCCGCCGAGTTCGTCTCCAAGGCCGGCACGGTCATCTTCGCCATCACGATCATCGTGTGGGCGCTTTCCTATTTTCCGCGCGACGCGTCCGTCGCTGAGCGCATCAAGGCGGCCAACCCGGCGGCTTCCGAAGAAGTCGTCAAAGCCAAGCTTCAGGCGGCCTACGTCGAACAGTCCTACATGGGGCGCTTCGGTAAGGCGGTGCAGCCAATTTTTGACCCGCTCGGCTTCGATTGGAAAATTACGGTCGGCGTGCTCGCAAGCTTCCCAGCTCGCGAGGTCATCGTCTCGACGCTCGGCGTCACCTACTCCGTCGGCGAAGGGGCCAAGGCCGACAGCCAGCATCTCCGTAAGGCGATGCAGGACGCCAAGTGGTCCGAGGGCCCGCGCGCCGGCACGCCCATCTTCTCCCTCGCCGCCGTGCTCGCGCTGATGGTCTTCTTCGCCCTCTGTTCGCAGTGCGGTCCGACCATCGCCACACTCGCCCAAGAGACCGGTGGCTGGAAGTGGGCCGCGGGTTCCTTTGTCTACATGACGGCGCTCGCCTGGCTCGCCGGGACGGCCGTCTATCAGGTCGTCATCCGCCTCTCATGAACCTCGAAGCCGTCATCGTCGGGGCCATCGTGGGTGTCGCCGCCGGCTGGTTGATCCGCCGGTGGATTGCCGCTGCCCGCCGTCGCAAGGAAGGCGGCTGCGCCGGGGATTGCGGCTGCGCGACGAAACTAAAACCGAAGAAGTAATCAGCAGATGAGTTGACCGGTTGATCGGTTGGCCAGTTGGCCAGGATCGACGCGGCGCTCAAGGGAGACCGGTATGTATTTTCAGGTCCCAGGTCTCGGCCCTCAGGTCTCAGGTGCGGGTTATCAGGTGCAGGTACGGGTGCGGGGCAAAATTCAGGTCCTGAACCTGTACCCGAACCTGAACACCTGAACCTGGCTCCCGACGGCCGAGACCCGAGACCCGAAAAGAATTCCCCAGCAAATTA
>CALQQQ010000059.1 GCA_943332745.1 Opitutus sp. GAS368
AGTGCAATTTCCTCGC
This sequence comes from Opitutus sp. GAS368, assembly GCA_943332745.1. The sequence continues at coordinate 17 of CALQQQ010000059.1, forward strand.
AAACCTGCGAGACGGAGAGCCATTTGCCCTTGGCCTTGGCTAGGGTGGCGATGGCGTCCGAACGTACCTTGAGCGTCTCTGAGGCGGCCTTCTTGCCAGCCTCGACGCCAGGTTGGTGGTAGGCGTTGATGCCGAGGAGGTTGGCGTATAGGCCAACGGCTCGCTCGAAGAGCGCAATCAGCATGCCCACGGAGCGGGCATCCACCTGATTGATGGTAATCGTAATATTAGCACGGCCGCTGCCGGAGAGGGCTTCGCGGGTACCTAAGAGGAAGGCCTGCAAGTAGTCACCTGAGGTCACCCCGGGCTCCACTTCGAGGGAGCTGCCTTCGCGATCCTTAAGAACCTCGATGAAGACGGCGAAAAAGTTATTCACACCATCGCGGAGCTGCTGCACATAGGCGTGCTGGTCGGTCGAGCCTTTGTTGCCATAGACGGTTAGTCCCTGAAGGACTTTGCGACCTTGGAGGTCGAGTTCCTTGCCGAGTGATTCCATGACAAGCTGCTGAAGATAGCGGGAGAACAGGAGGAGGCGGTCCTTGTAGGGAAGCACGACCATGGCCTTAGCGCCGCGACCTTCAGTGAGATGGTGCCAGGCCAGCGCGAGTGTGGCGGCGGGATTCTTCTGCGCATCGGGCACGCGGGTCAGCGCGTCCATCGCGCGGGCGCCGTCGAGGAGTCCGCGGATATCGATACCCTGAAGTGCGGCGGGCAGTAGACCGACCGGTCCGATCTCGCTGGTGCGTCCGCCGACCCAATCCCACATCGGGAAACGGGCGAGCCACTTCTCCGCGACAGCCACCTTGTCGAGCTGACTGCCTTCGCCCGTCACGGCCACGGCGTGGGCGGCGAAGGTGAGGCCGGCCTGCTGCCAGCGGAGTGCGGCTTCGAGCTGGCCGTTGCGGGGCTCCGGCGTGCTGCCTGATTTCGAGGTCACGATTGCGAGCGTGGTGCCGAGGCGCGGGCCCAGTGTATCGAACACGCGGTCGATGCCGTCGGGGTCGGTGTTGTCGATGAAATGGACGCGGAGCCTGTCGGCCTTGCCGCCGAGCGCGTCGGCGACGAACTGCGGACCGAGGGCCGAGCCGCCGATCCCGATGCAGAGGAGATCGGTGAACTTGCCGGCGGAGCCTTTGAGCTGACCGGTGTGGACCTGCGCGGCGAAGTCAGCGATCGCTTCGATGGCGGCTTTGACCTCCGCCGCGATCTTAGCGTCGGGCGCGAGCTCGGGAGTGCGGAGCCAATAGTGGCCGACCATGCGCTTCTCGTCCGGGTTGGCGACGGCACCTTTCTCGAGCGCCGCCATGTCGGCGAATGCCTGAGCCATGGCCGAGGCCATCTTCTCGGCGAAACCAGCCGGCGCCGGGGCGCGGCTGAAGTCGAGCGCGATGCCGAGTTCGGGGAAGTTCTGGAGCTGCTTCCGGAAGAGGTCGAAGGAGTTGGCCACGGTAGGACAGTCTTCCCCGCCGCGAGCCGACTTGGCAACAAAAAGGGCGGTCCGCCCAAGCGTCCGCCCTTTCATTTTACGTCAGTTAAAGACCTCAGTCGCCGTCGGTGATGGCACCATCGGAAGCCGAGGATACGAGCTTGGCGTATTTGGCCAAGGTACCGCGCTTCTCCTTGCAGGGCTCGACCTTCCAAGACTTTAGGCGGTTTGCAATCTCTGCGGCCGGCACGTCCAGGTTGATCTCATTCTTCTGTGAGTCGATGGTGATGGTGTCGCCGTTACGGACGACCGCCAGTACGCCGCCGACCGCGGCTTCAGGCGTGATGTGGCCGACCACGAAGCCGTGGGAGCCGCCAGAGAAACGTCCGTCGGTGATGAGTGCGACGGTTTTACCGAGGCCCTTGCCCATGACGGCGCTGGTGGGCCCGAGCATCTCGCGCATGCCGGGACCACCCTTAGGCCCTTCGTTGCGGATGACGATCACGTGGCCGTCCTTGACCTCGCCGTCAAGAATGCCGCGGAGGGAGGCCTCTTCGGATTCATAGACGATGGCCTTGCCGGTGAAGGCGTTGCCTTCCTTGCCAGAGATTTTGGCGACGGAGCCTTCGGGGGCGAGGTTGCCGCGGAGGATGCGCAGATGGCTGTCGGCCTTGATCGGATTGGAGAAGGGGCGGACGACATCCTGGTCGGCGGCGTAGCTGCCGACGTTCGCGAGGTTCTCGGCAACGGTCTTGCCGGTGACGGTCAGGCAGTGGCCGTGCAGGAGGCCCTTATCGAGGAGCATCTTGAGCAGCGGCTGGAGGCCTCCGATGCGCACGAAGTGAGCCATGTTGTACTTGCCGCTCGGCTTGAGGTCGGCGAGCACGGGTACGCGTCGGCCGACGCGCTCAAAATCCTCGAGGGTGAGCTTGATGCCTGCGGAATGGGCCATCGCAATGAGGTGAAGCACGGCGTTCGTCGAACCACCGAGGGCGATGACGACGGTGATGGCGTTCTCGAACGCATCCTTGGAAAGGATGTCCGAAGGGCGGATGTTTTTCTTAATCAGTTCGAGCACGGCCTTGCCAGCACGCTCGCAGTCCTCGAGCTTGGCTTTGGAATTCGCGAGCTGCGCGGAGCTGTCCGGCAGGCTGAGGCCGAGTGCTTCAATCGCGGAGGCCATGGTGTTGGCGGTATACATGCCGCCGCACGAGCCTTCGCCTGGGATCGAGCAGACCTCGATCTCTTTGAGCTCACTCTCGCCAATCTGCTTGCCGGCGTGCTTGCCGACCGCTTCGAAGACCGTGACGATGTCGGCCGACTGGCCGCGGTGCAGTCCAGGGACGATGGTGCCGCCGTACACGAAGACGGAAGGTCGGTTGAGGCGCGCCATGGCCATGGCGCAACCGGGCATGTTTTTGTCGCAGCCGCCGATGGCGACGAGGCCGTCGAAGCCTTCGGCGCCGGTCACCGCTTCGATGGAGTCCGCGATGATTTCGCGCGAGACGAGCGAGTAGCGCATGCCCGGGGTGCCCATGGAGATACCGTCCGAGACGGTGATGGTGCAAAAGATCACCGCTTTACCGCCGGCCGCGTCGGCCCCCTTAACGGCTTCGTCGGCCAGTCGGTTGATGTGCATATTGCAGGGGGTGACCATCGACCAGGTCGAGGCGATGCCCACGACAGGCTTGGCGAAGTCGGCGTCGGTGAAGCCCACGGCCCGGAGCATGGCTCGGCTGGGGGCGCGGTCGGGGCCGTCTACGACGATGGCGGAGTGTTGGCGGCAGTGATTGGCGTCGGTCATGATGGGTGTGAAAAGTCTGCGGTTGTCAGTCGGTGAGTGCCCCCTAATAAGAGGGCAGGGTGCGGACACTGAACCGCCCCGTCGCTCCCGACAATCCGATTTAAGCCTCCCCGTCCCGTGGAATTCAACCTCAAGAAAATCATCAAGGCCCTCCTGTTCTCGACCTCCGAGGCGGTGTCCATCAAGGACATCCAGAAGGTCGTGCAGCGCTACCACGCCCAAGCGGCCGCCGAGCGCCAGCCTGACCTGCTCGAAGGTGCCGGCGAACCCACGATCCTGCCCGCAGCTCAGCCCGTCCAGGAAGTCATTCAGGACATCATCGATCAGGTTCCTACTTTACTGACGGCCACCCAGATTCGTGAAGCGGTCGACGCCCTCGAGGCTGAGATGCGCGACGCCAATGATGCCTGTCGCATCCTGCAGGGTCCGGAAGGCTTTCGTTTGGTGATCTCTCCGGCCTACGCCGACTGGGTCCGCCTCCTCCGTGGTGAGCCTCGCCCGCAACGCCTCAGCCCCGCCTCGCTCGAGACGCTCTCGATTGTGGCTTATCGCCAGCCGGTCACCCGCTCCGAGATGGAAGCCATCCGCGGTGTCTCCGTCGACAGCGCCCTCAACCGTCTCCTGGAGCTGGAACTCGTCGCCGTCACCGGTCGCGCCGATCTGCCCGGTCGTCCGATCCAGTACGGCACGACCGACAAGTTCCTCGATTTCACCGGCCTGCGTTCGCTCGGTGAGCTGCCCGCCTCCGACGTCCTCTCTCCCGCTCAGATTTCCGAATGGATTACCCGTGCGACCACCCCGGTCGAGGTCGGTGATTCCGAAGTCGGCCTGCCGCTCGAAGATCAGTCCTCCGCCGCGATCGCTACGGAGGCCCCGCCCGAAGACGAGAAGCCTGCCGAATGAGCCTTGAAGAGCATCGCCGCGAGGTCGATCGCATCGACCGCGAAATCCTCAAGTTGCTCGGTGAGCGCTTGCAGGTGGCCCGTGCTATCGGCGAAGCCAAACTGAAGTCGGGTGCTCCAGTCTACGCTCCCCAGCGCGAAGAACAGCTGCTCCGCTCCATCACCGAAGCCGCGCCGGCGATTCCGGCTTCCGGTCTCCGTGCGGTCTACCGCGAGATCATCTCCCTTTCCATCGGCGCCCAGATGGCCAATCCGGTCGCCTACCTCGGACCGGAAGGCTCCTTCACTCAGCAGGCCCAGATTCGCGCCTTCGGCACCAGCGTACCGTCGCTCCCGCTTCGCGCCATCGGCGACATCTTCACCGCGGTCGAATCTGGCGAAGCCTCCTACGGCGTTGTGCCGGTCGAGAACTCCACCGAAGGCGTCGTCAGCCACTCGCTGGACCTCCTCGCTGAATCCGAACTCAAGGTCGTGGCCCAGGTTACGCTCTCCGTTGAGCAGTGCCTCGTCGGTCAAGGCCCCCTCGACCAGGTGAAGAAGGTCCTCTCGAAGGATATCGCTCTCGCGCAATGCCGCGGCTGGCTCTCCCGCCATGTCCCGGGCGCCGCACTCGTCGAGACCGACAGCACCGCCGCCGCCGTGGAGATTATCGCCCGCGACCCGCAGGCTCAGGCCGCCGTCGCTTCCGCCACCGCTGCCGAATCACGCGGCGTCCCCATTCTCGCCCGCGGTATTCAGGATCGCCGCGATAACGCCACACGCTTCTTCGTCATCGCCAAGGCCGCCAATACTGTCGGTGCGAAGGACGAGGTCACCAGCGTTGTGCTCACGCTCAAGCATGAGCCGGGCGCTCTCCAAGGCGCGCTAGCCGCTTTCTCCGATCGCGGCATCAACCTGATCCGCATTGAATCCCGTCCGAGCCATCGTCGCGCCTGGGAATATCTCTTCTTCATCGATTTCCCGGGTCACTGGGACACCGCGGCCGTGCAGGCCGCTGTCACCGAACTCAAGGGTCGCTGCGAAGTGGTGAAGTGGCTGGGCAGCTATCCTCAATCCGCCGGATGAGCCGGCGCGCCCTTGGAGGCGTGATGCTAGCCGTCCTCGGCGTGGCCGTGCTTTGGTCGTGCTATTCGTGGTGGCGCGCCTGGTCCGCTCCGCTCGTCCCCGTGGTCTTCCGTCCGTCCTTCTCCATCGAAGGCATCGCTTCTGGCACCCCGGTCCGCGTGCAAGGCGTGACGGTAGGGCAGGTAAGTGCCATCGGCCTTGACGCCGATGCCGAAGGCCGCCTGCGTCCGGTCGTTCGATTGATCCTCGATCCGGAAACGTTGGAAGACCGCGGCTTCGCCGATCGTCTGCGCGGTGACCGTCTGCGCACCGAAGTCGCCAAGGGTCTGCGGGTACGCCTCGTCTCGGTGAGCCCGGCCTCCGGCATGCTCCAGGTGGAATTGATTTGGGATGCCGCCGCTGCGGCGCCCACGGGGCCCTTGGATGCCGATGAGATTCCTCCGCTCAGTACTCATCTCCAGAGTAAGATCGCTGGTTTCGTCCAGCAGCTGCAGGACCTGGCTGAAAAAGATCTGGTCGGCCTCGCGGCTGAACTCGAGCGCGATTTGGACGGTTTCTACGACGCGACCGACCCCGAGCGGGCTACCCGTTTCTCGGCAATGATTATCCGTCGCACCGGCGCAGTGCTCGAATCCACCGGCGACGGCAAACTCGACGCGCAGAGCGCCCGGCTGATCGCCGCTTGCGCCCGCCTGCGCGAAACGGTCGAACAGGCCGACCGCAAGATGGACGATGAGACGTTGGCGCTCCTGCAGGTACGCCTCGCCGACGCGGGCGCGGCGCTGGCCTCCTTTTCCGCTTCACTCGAAGGCTCGCAGGACCGGATGAACGCCGCTTCGACCGAGTTCTCCGAACTCTTCCGCGCCGTCTCCGCGGCGGCCCGGACTTGGTCCAAGAAGGCGGCCGGCCTGACCACGGAGCCCCGCCCCCGCTGAGGGAACAGGCTTGCGGCGGACCCCCGGAGCGGGGATAGGTGTGGGCTCTTACCAGCCATGGCCGACCCAACCGACAAGATGGAATCCATCATCAACCTGTGCAAACGCCGCGGGTTCGTCTTCCCTTCCTCTGACATCTACGGCGGCTTCAATGGCTTCTTCGACTACGGCCCTCTGGGCGTCGAGCTGAAGAACAACATTAAGCAGGCCTGGTGGCAGGACTTCGTCCACCGCCGCGACGACATCGTCGGCCTCGACTCCTCGATCATCCATCACCCTACGACCTGGAAGGCCTCGGGTCACATCGAAAATTTCACCGACCCGCTCGTCGACTGTAAGGAGTCGAAGATGCGTTACCGCGCCGACCAGCTCTTCTTCGCCCCGGTGCGCGTTGCCGGCGAGACCATTGGTTACGTCTCCGTCCTCGAAGACGACGGTATGCAGGCCAAGGCCGACGAGATGGCCAACGATATGAAGCGCAAGCTCGCCAAGCAGGGCGCGCTCGATCCGGTGGTGCTCAAGGATTACACCGAGTCCACGACCGAGGAGCATGCGCTCATTCCTTCGCCTGCCACCGGCAAGCCGGGTTCGCTTACGCCACCCCGCTCATTCAACATGATGTTCCAGACGTACGTCGGTGCCATGCAGGACGCGTCGGCTACCGCCTATCTCCGTCCGGAGACCGCGCAGGGTATCTTCATTAACTTCAAGAACGTCGTCGACACGGGCCGCGTGAAGTTACCTTTCGGCATCGCTCAAATCGGCAAGGCGTTCCGCAACGAGATCAACCCACGCAACTTCATCTTCCGCTCCCGTGAGTTTGAACAGATGGAAATCGAGTATTTCATCTCGCC
>CALQQQ010000060.1 GCA_943332745.1 Opitutus sp. GAS368
GGCTCGGATGTTGGCGCCGTCAGTCTTGCGGGGCTGGGCACCCGTGAGGAAGGCCGCCATCGCGCGAGCGTGGTCGCCGCCGCCGTCGCCATGCGGACGGGCCTTGTCGGCCGCGAGGCCGGTGAGAATGGAGAAGTCATCGCGCACGCCATTGAGCGGCGCGAGAATCGGAGGCAGCTTGGAAGGCAGCGCACCTTCGGCGCCGACGCGCCAGCCATCCATGTTCACGCCATTAGGGACGTAGAGGAACGCCATGCGATTCGGCGCGGCGTTTTTCGCGGGCGTGTTGCCGGCGGCCCACCCAGTCTGGACGCCCATCGCCTCGAGCCAAGGTAAGGCCATGACGGCGCCGAGTCCTTTGAGGACGGTGCGGCGGGGAATGAGGTCGGTCTTCATGGCGGGGCGATTACTTCTTAGAAGGATTAGACCCGCCTTCAACCTGAGATGTTCCCCGGCGGAGGCGGAAAGGGTCGCTGAGGACCACCCCTAAGACGATGGCCGAGAAGCGATTGCCCGATTGCGAAGCCGAATCGGTGATTTTATCGACCGCCGGGCCGTCGTAATAGTCGAGCCCGCGACCCAGGCCGTAGGTCAGCAGCTTCGTGGAGAGATTACGGACGACCTTCGTGCCGTCCTTGCGGAGGAGCAGTTTGAGTTCGCCGGCACCAGCGAACGTGCGGCCGTCGGAGAGCTTACCAGCCGGGTCAATCGGCTTGCCGTCTTCCATCGTGCGGCCGCGGCCGACGCCGTCGAACTTCTCGAACGCGAAGCCGATGGCGTCCATCCGCGAGTGGCAGGAGGCGCAGGCCGGATCGCGGCGATGCTGCTCCATGCGCTCACGGAGATTACCTTTGAGCTGCTGGCCTTCGAGCGTCGGGACGGACGGCGGGGCCGGCGGCGGCGGCGTGCCGAGAATCTGCTCAAGGATCCACTTGCCGCGCTTGACCGGCGAGGTGCGCGTCGGGTTGGAAGTCGCGGTCAGGATGGAAGCATGGGTGAGGATGCCGCCGCGCTCGCCCTTCGGGAGCGTCACGCGCACGAATTCGCCGCTATCGCGGCCGCGGGCGAAGTCGGCCTTAATCCCGTAGAAGGCCGCGAGGTTGCGGTCGAGGTAGGTGAAGTCACCGTCGAGAAGGTCGAGGACGTCGCGGTCGTCGCGGACGATTTCGGCGAAGAAGAGCTCCGTCTCCTTCACCATCGCGGTACGCACGGCTTCATTGAATTGCGGGTAGAGCGAGGGATCAGGCGAGACCACGCTAAGCTGGCGAAGTTGGAGCCACTGGAGGCCGAAGCCTTCCGTGAGGTATTGCGCGCGCGGGTCCTTGAGGAGGCGGCGAGCCTGGGCCTCAAGGTTGGCCGAGAGCTTCTTGGCGTAGGCCAGCTGGAAGAGCTCGTCGTCCGGCATCGAACCCCAGAGGAAATAGCTGAGCCGCGAAGCCAGCGCGAATTCGCTGATCGGGTGCGCTTCGCGTTCGGTCGGCTGCTCGTCCTGTTCGCCGCGGAAGATGAACTTCGGCGAGGCCAGCACCATCGCGATGGTCGCCTGCGCGCCGGCCTCCCAGGTGCCACTGGATTTCTCGGCGGTAAGGAATGCCTTCGTGTAGCGGGCGATTTCGGTGGGCGTGGCCGGACGGCGGAAAGCGCGGCTCACGAACCAGTTCGCGAAGAACGATGCGCGGACGTCGCCCTTCTTATCGCCGAGCGCCACCGCGAGGCGGCGCTGGAATTCGGTACGGGTATCGGTCGGGCCGAGCAGGCGGAGGCGGAGACCGGAGAGGGAGCGCGCGTTACCGGAGATCTTCGCGGGCGGGTTGAGCCACTTCAGCGTGAACTCGTGCTTGCCGGCCTTGAGGGCTACGACCTTGGCCTCGGCCGTCTCGTATTTCTTGACCGACTTAAATTGGTAGGAGCCGACGTCCTTACCATCGACGACGAAGCCGACGAGCGGGGGCGGATCGCCGGGTGCGCCCGTGGAGCGGAGACTGACCGAGATGATATAGTCGCCGTCGCGCGGGGCGGTCATCGGACCCGTAAGATACGGCGCCGGATCGAAGTAGCGGTCTTGGCTTTCGCGGCGGCCCTTCGGGAGCATTTCCATCATCGCGAGCCCCGTACCGTCGAGTTCATTAGGCTTGGTCGGCATCGCCTTCGCGGCGATCTGTTCGCCGACTGAAAGGAAGCGCTCCAGGTGGACGGGCGAGAACGTGAGGACGTCGCCGATATTATCGAAACCGTAGCCCGTGTCGTCGGCCGGGAAGTCGGCGGAGAAATTCTCGTCGAGGTAGAGCAGGTCGCGGATCGTGTTGTTGAACTCCAGGCGGTTGAGGCGGCGGATCGTGACGTCGCCCGGATCCGGCTTCGCCTTCGCGATCGCGTTGGCGAGGAGCTTGTGGACCGACGTCTGCAGGTGCTCGATCTCGGCGGGCGTCGGGCGGACTTTGACCTTTGTGGGAGGCATCTCGCCGGAGACCACCTGGTTGACGACCTCACGCCAGACCCGCTGGTCGCGGAAGAAACGGGTGTCGTCCTTGAAGGCCTCGAGGTTGAGGTGGCCCTTGGCGAGTTCGGCATCGTGGCACTCATAGCAGTGCTTATTCAGGAAGGGCTGGATGTCCTTCTGGAAATCCTGCGCGGAGACCGGGCTGAACCAGGCACAAAGGAAGCCCCCGAGCATCGCCATGATCGGGGTGGGCCAAGCTGCGCGAGGGGCCGAGAGCTGCATCCGTCATTTAAACATAGCGGGCGGGGGTAGGTTGCAAACCAAAGGCCAAAACCGTTGAAAAGTTGTTAAAATTTCGTTAAAACCCTAAATTACTCCCTATTAATCGATTAGATATGAATACTCAGACCTTCCCTGGGTGCAGATAGCCTAGTAATCGCTGAAAAAGCCCCAATTCGGGCATTATTCCTCGATTACGACCGGGCGGGGCCCATGATGCGGGATGAAGTTGGCAACCTAACCCCCTGCTTGGTGTTTTAGAGATACCCCACCCCCCTTTATAAAGATGCTCCCCTTTCCCCGAATTCCTTTAGCCGTGCTTACGGCGGCGATCCTCGGCCTAGGTACGGCGATGGCCGTCGACCTCGAAGGCTTGGTCAAGAATTCGCCCTTCGGCGGCACGGGCGTTCCGGCTGGCCCGGGCGTAGCGCCGAGCACTTTGGAGTTCCGCGGCATGTACGCCGAAGGCGGCGTGAACTACTACAGCATCTACAATTCCCTGACCAAGCAATCGAGCTGGGTGGCCGAAGGCGAAGCGCCGTCGGCGAACGTCCCCGTCGTCATCAAGGGCTTCGACGTCGCGAACGAGAGCCTCGTCATCGACAACGAAGGGCAGCCGCAGCAGATGGCGTTACACCAAGCCGTCGTCGTCGTGTATCGCGGACCGACCCCGGCGCAGTTGGCAGCCGTTTCGACCGCAGTGCCCGGCGCTCCCACTGTGCCCGGAGCGCCCGGAGCGGGCGGCGTCAACATGCAGAATCTCACACCCGAGCAAATCGAAGCCTTCCGCCAACAGATGAAGGATCGTTTTGGTAAGCGCGGAGCGGACGGGGCTGGTGATCCGCGCCAGCGCGGCGGCGACGCCACCGCGAAGACTCCCAAGACGCCGGCGGCCGCCCAAGCTGCGCCGACGACGGCCAAGCCCGCGAAGACCCCGAAGGCCCGCTGATTCTTTTCCTCCCATGACCACCGTCCAGAAAACCACCGCCCGTCGTCTCCGCAAGGGCTTCACCCTGCTCGAGATCCTGATCGCCGTCGCGATCGTTGGCATGCTCGTCGGCCTCGCCGTCACGAACACCGACAAGATTCTGGGCCAGAGCCAGGAAGGCGTCGCCAAGCTCTTCGTCAACGAGTCGCTCAAGACCTCGCTCGTCCGCTACCGCATCGACATGGGTGACTACCCTTCCACCGAGGAAGGTATCAAGGCCCTGATCACCGCACCGGAAGGCAAGGCCGACAAGTGGCGCGGTCCGTACATGGAAGCCAAGGGCGGCCGCTCGCCGATCGACCCATGGAACCAGGAGTACCAGTACCGCTACCCCGGCACGAAGAACACCGAGAGCTACGACCTTTACTCGATGGGCCGCGACAAGAAGCCGGACACCGAAGACGACATCGGCAACTGGTGAGCCCGGCCTCGCAGCATCGATCCGGCAACCCGGCGCGCCGCGGCTTCACCTTGCTGGAGACGCTGCTCGTCCTCGGCCTAATGAGCATGCTCGCGGCCGTGATGGTGGGCGGGTCGGCGCAGTTGCTGAAGGGCACCGCTCGTTCAGATCCCGAGGACGCGCTGATGGCGCTGCTACAGACCATCCGCCGACACGCCGTCGAAAAAGGTAAGGTCCTCGAACTGACCCCGACGGACGATGCGGACGAAGATGCGCCGGATTTCACCTGGGGTGAGGAAAACGCCGCCGAGGGTAGCCCGCGCACCGAAGAGAAACTCCCGAAGCTCGAGGGCGTGAAGGTCAAGGTCCTCGCGCCCGAAAGCACTGGGGCGATCCTGCTGGGCGGCGTCGCCTCCGAGAAGGCCCTCGCCCGCATGCACTTTTATCCAGACGGCACCTGTGACCGCGTGCGACTGGACGTCACCCGTCCCGATAGCCGCAAGGTCATCCCCATCGATCCACTCACTTGCGCGCCGCTCCCGGCCGTCGACGCCAAATGAAACGCCGTGGCTTCACCTTGATCGAGGTCCTCATGAGCCTCGCTATCTTCGCGCTCGCGGCGGTGAGCCTCGGCGCGGCCTATTCAAACGTCCTCATGGGCCGGCTCGCGCTGCGTCAGGACGAACAGCGGCTGGATGACCTCGCGCGCTGCCGCGCTGCGCTCATGGAGACCCCGGGCTTCGAGGACGTGGAAACCGGCGGCGAGATTCATCTGCCCGGTGGGCGCAACGCGCGCTGGGTAGGTAAGATTGAGGCCACCGCCGTGAGTGACCTCTTCGCCGTGCAGCTGACTTCGGAGATCCAAGCCGAGGAAGGTGGCGATTACGGCGCCGAGATCATCGAGACGCGCATGCTGCTGCGGCCCACGTGGTCCATCCCTTCCGACCGCCAGAAGATCCGCGACGAAGCGCGCCAGCGCCTCGAGAAAGAACGCGGCTACAAGGAAGCCGACGGCAACTCCGCTTTTATTAGTTCGCCCACGCGCGGCAAGAAGCTCATCCCCGCCGGGCAGCCCGGCGCCGGCGGCAAGAACGCCGCGCCTAACGGTAAGAACGGCCAACCCACCAAAGGCGGACAACCCGCGCCGCGCCCGGCGCCCAAGCGATGACCGCTTCCACCCACCGCCGCGGCTTCACGCTGCTCGAGATGCTCGTCTCGCTCGCCTTGCTCGGCGTGCTGATGGTCACGCTCAACACCTTTCTCTTCTCCATGAGCGAGCTCTGGGGTGGCGGGCGCGATAAGCGCCTGTTTGACCAGCATACCCGCGCCGCGACCGCCCTCGTGCGCAACGCCTTCGAACAGGCCACCTTCGGCCCAAGCGCCTCCGGCGTCGCGCTCAAGGATATCGACGATGGCGCCGGCACGACTAAACCGCGCCTCTGCTTCCTGCTCGCCGACGCCGGCCGCTTGGCGGACTGGCCCGAGGCCCCGCTCCCAGATGTCGACTTCAGCGTGTTCGTCGAAGAAGGCCGGGGGCTTGTGTTCGAATGGCAATCGCGCCTCGAGATCGAGCGGGAGAAGACGGACAAGCATGAGACCATCATCAGCCCGTTCGTGAGCGCGATTCATTTCGAATATTACGACGCCGAGCTCAAGGAGTGGAAGGTCGAGGACGAGCCCGTGAACAACACCGGCGGCACCACCTGGAAGAAGCCCGTGCGCATCCACCTGCTCTTCGAGCGCGGCGCGCTGAAAGCGACCAAGATCGTCGACCTCCCCATCAAGCGCTCCGGCGCCTCCACGCCATGACCGTCCGCAAGCGCCGGGGCTCCGTCATCATCGTCGTGCTGGTGCTGATCACCCTGGCCTCGTTGCTCCTGGCGCGGTTCATGGAGGATAATTCACTCGAGCTCGCCATGGCCACGCGCGAGGCGGACCGCCGCCGCCTGCGGGCGGACGCGCAGTCTGAACTCGAGCTCGCGCTGGCCGTCATCGCCGAAATCCGCGCGATTGACCTTAATAAAATCCACGTGCCCTCGCAGGGCTACGACGATCCGCACGCTTACGCCGGCTTCCCGCCCCGCGAAGGTCTCACCGTAACGTTCGACTATGAGGATGAGACCGCGAAGCTACCGCTCAGCGTCCTGACCAAGAACGACCTCATCCAAATCCTGTATTCCCTCGGCATGGAACAGCGCGACGCCGAGCGCACCGCTGACGCCATCATCGCGTGGCAGAGCAAGTCGTACGAATCGATTGAGGAGGAGGCGACGGACGCCGCCTACCAGCGCAGCACGCTTTCGTTCCGTCCCGCGCGCCGGCCGATTCGCAGCTTCGAGGAGTTCCGTTCCATCGGCGTGGCCAAAGAGCATTTCTTCGACGAGCTCGGCCGGGCCACCCCGCTCTTCCTGGCCTTCAAGGACTGCGTCAGCCTCTACACCTTCCCCCAGGCCAACATCAACACGGCCTCGGACGCCGTGCTACTTTCGCAGGGCCTGGACGAACGACAGGTCGGGCTGATCCGCGAACGTCAGTCCGAGATCGGCAAACGCATTGTCGGCACCCCGCCCTACTTCCGCGTCGCCGACGAAGTCCGCCAGCTGATCGGCGCGAAAGCGGGCCTCGAGAAGTTCGACGACGAGGTCATCCTCATGTGGGTGCGGGTCACCGTGAAGGAAGGCCTGTCCAAGTGCCGGGTGAGCGCCCTGGTCGCCATCCGGGAGGACGTCGCCTTCCCCACCGCGGTGGCAAATCCGGACACTAATCCGGGTATCGGCTTGAGCCGCGGCGGCACCGCCGTGGCGCCCATCCCGAAAACGACGGGAACCTCGACAGCGGTTCCGCGGTCGACTACGAC
>CALQQQ010000061.1 GCA_943332745.1 Opitutus sp. GAS368
CCTGAAGCTTTCTTTTCCCGTTCGGTGGTCGGGTGAATTCATTCGATTGGGAGCAGGACGCCATGGTTTTTCTGACAACGCCAAGATGGCTGGTAAACTCACTAAGAAGGAGGTTTCCGCCGCTCCCAAAGGGGAATGGAAGTACCACGGCTTTTATCGTCACGGGATTGAAGTCTTCTTCTCCTATATGAAGGACGGTAAGGAATGGCTCACCAGTGCGTTTGATGGTGAGCAGGAGGCTGCGAAGCTGGCTCACCTGACGAAGGGTGGCCCTTCACAGTGGCCGGTCTGGTTGGATTCGGCTGGTACGTTGGGCACTCAGAAGCCATTCGCGACTGATACGATCTTGCCGCCCGCCAAGAATCCTTACGGCACGCTCTTCTTCCTGACTGGGATGGATTTCTTCAAGGATGGTTCCGCCGCCGTTTGCACCATGACTGGGGAGGTCTGGCTCGTGAAAGGCCTCGATGCCAAGCTTGGGCAGGTGCGATGGAAGCGTTTCGCCACTGGGCTGCACCATGCGCTTGGGGTGAAGATCATCGACGACAAGTTATATGTGCTCGGGCGCGATCAGGTCACCCGCCTCCATGACTTCAACGGCGATGACGAAGCTGATTACTACGAGTGTGTGCACAATGGCATGGCCACTTCGCCCGGCGGGCATGATTTCATTGTCGGGCTCGATGCGGACGCGCAGGGTCGCTTCTACACCTCTTCGGGCAACCAAGGCATCCTGCGCTTGAGCCAGCCCAACAAGGTCGAAGTCCTGGCGACCGGATTACGTAATCCGAATGGCATCACCGCCACCGCCGACGGACGATTCGTGCTCTCGAACGGACAGGAAGGCAACTGGACGCCCGCGTCGGTCGTCTTCCAGGTCGACACCGCCTTGAACCTTGGTACGCATTTTGGTTCGGGTGGTCCGAGGGCCGGCGTCACGAATACTCTCCCGATCCTGCAACTCCCGCGAGGCGAAGACAATTCCTGCGGCGGGCAGGTTTTCCTGTCGGACAAGGAGTGGCCCAGCCTGAAGGGCGACGGCAACTTCCTCCACTTCTCCTTCGGCACCGGCAGTGCTTGGCTTGTCTCGCGTCAGTTGCTCGAAGGCGTCTGGCAGTCTGCGGCCACGAAACTTACCGGAAACTTCGTGACGGGTCCCCAGCATGGGCGCTTCGGTCCGAAGGATGGCCACCTCTATGTCAGCGGTATGATCGGCTGGGGCAGTTACACGCCTGAGGACGGAGCGATCCATCGCGTTCGCCATGTCGGTGGCGACTTCCCGACGCTCATCGGCCATGAGGCGCGCGACAATGGCGTATTGCTGCGTTTCGATCGCCCCGTGGATCCGGCCGTCGCCGGCAAGCCCTCGGCCCATTTTGCTCAGTGCTGGAACTACCTCTTCGGCCCGGCGTATGGATCGCCCGAGTATTCTGTGAAGTATCCTGAAAGCCCAGGTCATGATGCCATCACCGTTAAAAGCGCCCAGGTGCTGGACGGCGGCAAGACCCTCTTTTTGGAGATCCCCCAGCTGGTGCCGGCCAGCCAGATTCATCTGCATGTCGGCATTACCGCCGATCGCACTCAGGATATCTTCCTGACCGCGCATCATCTAGGTAAGCCCTTCACGGATTTTACCGGTTATGTCGCTATCGCTAAGGATAAGTCGCACGAGCACGCCACGCCTGTCGCAACGGGCAAGGCCAATCCGGTCAAGTGGGAGATTGAAATGTGCCGTGGTCCCGTGCGGGAGATGAAGCTCCAGGCAGGCAACGCCTTGCAGTATGCCCAGAAAGAACTACGCGCCAAGGCGGGCGAGGGTATCGCGTTGAGCTTCGAGAACCCCGATGTCATGCCGCATAACTTCGTACTGGTCGCCAAGGGGGCGGAGGAGAAGATCGGCGAGCTTTCGGCCAAAATGGTGGCGGAGCCGGATGGGTATGCTCGGCACTACGTGCCGGAGACAAAGGATGTCCTCTGCTATTCGCGCATGCTGGAACCCGGCCAGAAAACCACCGTCTACTTCAATGCGCCGAAGGAACCGGGTCGATACACCTATCTTTGTTCGTTCCCCGGGCATTCCCAGCTCATGCGTGGTGTTCTGGTCGTAGAATAGACGTGGCCGCGCGGCGAAGCCGCGAGGGGACATGTTGGCACGGTGACAAGGGGGCACGGAAAAGGCAGTCCTAGGCGTATTCTTCGTTCTTGGTTCATTGTTTTTTGTAGCGGTCTTAAGGTAGGGCGTGGCTCTCCGAGCGTGACGTTTAGCGTTGAGAGAATAGGAACTCGTATGGGATTCGCGCCTCCGTCCGCGAACGGACGGCTCGGAGAGCCGTCCCTACCCGGGGCATAGTTCACCCCATGATTGGCATTGCGGGGGAGGGGTGGGGTAGAAGAATGCGATCATGGATAAATCCAAGGCTCGGCTCGTTCTTCGTACCTGTATTTTGGCGTTGTTTGGCCTGATTGTCCTGTGCATCGGGCTGGCCGTGCTCAGCGACAAGCTATTACCGACCGAACTAGCCGAATGGCATCAGCGTAACGCCGGTGACGACTTTGGTTTCGCGGATGTGTTCGGACTCCTTTTCTGGGGGCTGGGACTACTCCTTTTCTTCGTCAGCATGATTGGCCTATTCTTTTACCAGCGTTGGGCGGCGTGGTTGATGCTCGCGGTCATGCTGGTATTCTCACTCCAGGTGATCTTCAGTCCCTCGGTCGAGCCGGGCCTCCTGACCTTCGTGGGCAGTTGGAGTGATGTCATAACCGGGCTTGTCCTCGGACTGGCCTTCTTTACCGAAGCCTTGAGCGAAGGCGCTTAAAGCGAACCAGGGCTTGGGGTAGGGCTTGGGGTAGGGTGTCTCATGCTCCTTAAGATGAGATGAAACTATCAATCGGCAGGTGGGGTTTAATAGTCAGTGAACCCTTCCATGCGCCTTTTCTTCCTGTTCGCCTGCCTTTGTCTGGGCCTTGTCACTCAGGCTGCCCCGAAAAAGGAGGGCAAGAAGCCGGCGGAGCCCGTCATCAAGGTCGTCGCACCCCCTGCGGCTCCGGTCGCCTCGTTGGCGAGTCGAGCGGTCATCTGGCATGAATGGACGGACAAGGAAGGGCGGAAAATCGATGCGCAGTTCTGCGGACTGTCCGGAGATTTCATCACTATCCAGACTCGCGATGGGCGAACCTTTCACTTCAAGACCGATATCCTGATTCCGGAGGACGTCGAGTTCGCCCGCGGCTGCCTCGATCGGAGTCGCATGAATAGCTTCAGCCCAGCCATCATCGCCTCAGCCGCCGCAGACATCGATCGTCTCGTCGGTGTGGTGCTCGCTGCCAACAAGCAGGCTTTTAATGCCCCGGCGACGGACGAGCAGTTCCTCCGCCGAATCTATCTCGATGCCGCCGGCCGCGTGCCGACCGCTAAGGAAGCCGCGACCTTCTTGGCGAGCAACGCCCCTGACAAGCGGGCTAAGCTGATCGATGACCTAGTCTTCTCGCCCAGTTACTCCATGCAGATGTTCAACTGGATGGCCGACCTGCTGCGCGTGAAGGATACCTTCGCCAAGGGCGTGCCGGCCTTCTCCTTCGAGGACTGGCTCAAGACCCGCATCGCCGCGAACACACCGTGGGACAAGCTGGTCTCGGAGATGGTCACCGCCGACGGACGACTCAGTGACAACGGCGCGACTGGCTTCATGCTGTTCGACGCCGAGATGCCACTCGACGGCGTATCGAACCTTATGACCACCTTCCTGGGTACCAACATGGCGTGCGCCCAGTGTCATGACCATCCGCTGGCCGAATGGACCCAGCGTGACTTCTACCAGATGGCAGCCTTCTTCGGAGCCACCGACGGCAAGGATGAGGCCATTCTCGGCGCCATCAAGAAGCTGACCAGGGCGGAAGCCAGCCTGCCGAAGGCCGCCGTGAACAAGATCGCGGACATGAACGCCTTCCGCCTCGAAGACGGCGACAAGCAGAAGCTGACCTTCCCTAAGGATTATAAATACAAGGACGCCAAGGCCGGCGATCCCGTGACCCCTGCGCTGATCGCCTGGAGTAAGGCTGAGAAATCCCTGCCGGTATATAACGTCAGCACGAAGACCCCGTCCCAGCTGCGCGACGAGTTCGCCCGCTGGCTGACCAGTCCGCAGAACCCGCGCTTCGCGACCAACATCGCCAACCGTATCTGGAAGAAAGCCTTTGGTCTCGGCGTGATCGAGCCCGTGAACGACATTGACGACCTAACGCAGGCGAGCAGTCCGGAACTCATGGCCCACCTCACCTTCGTGATGAAGGCCGCCAAGTTCGATCTCCGCGAAGTCCAGCGGGTCATCTATAATTCCAAGACCTTCCAGGCTACGTCGAGCGCCACGCCTGACCTCGGCAAAGCGAAGTATCTTTTCAACGGACCGATCGTGCGACGCCTCACCGCCGAACAGGCTTGGGACAGTCTGGTGGTGACTGCGGTCGGCACCTATGCCGACAACGTGTTGCTGCGACGAGGCGACGACCTGAAGGCCATGGCCTTGCCCGCCGGCAAAGTGACGTTGGCCGAGGTGAAGAACGCCGTCGAACGGACCAAGAAAGCCTTCGGTGGCTCCGGTAAGGCTGCCGGCAGCAAGAAGGCGGCTGGCGGCTCCAGTCTTGGCCTGGCCAATGGTTACGAAGGCGACAAGCCCGTGAGCCGTTTCTCCTTGATGCTAGCCAGGGCGAGCGAACTTCCGCAGCCCTCGCCGGAGAACCATTTCCTCCGCCTCTGGGGGCAGGGTGACCGTCTGCTGGCCGACTCCTCGACCAACGACGGCAGTGTGCCGCAAGTTCTCCAAATGATGAACGGCGGGGTGGGCAAGCTCGTCTCGGACGTCCGTTCCGCCGCTGTGATGGACGCCCAGAATGAGAAGACTCCGGAGGCGCAGGTCACTTCGCTTTATCTTTCCTATCTTTCGCGCAAGCCCACCAACAAGGAGCTGTTGACGGCGACCAAGTCGCTGCAAGGCGGTCTCGCCTTGACCGACCTCGGCTGGGTCCTCGCCAACACCCGCGAATTCCTCTTCGTCCAATGAACACCCTCCACTCCGCCAATCTCCTTCGAAATCCCGAGGACCGTCGTAGCTTCATCGAGAAGTGCGCCAAGATCTCGTTCGGACTGAGCGTCCTCCCGTTCTTCACGCGCATTGCGGAGGCGGCTGAGACCGCTGGCGCCGCGAAGGCGCCGAACGCTGGCCTGCCTGGCTTCGGCAAGGCCAAGCGCGTGATCTTCCTGCAGTTGAACGGCGGCATGTCGCATATTGACACCTTCGACCCGAAGACTGGCGCCAGCAAGGGACCCGGCAGCATCATCTCCGCCAAGGGCGACATGCAGCTGACGTCCTATCTACCGGAGACGGCCAAGATCAGCGACAAAATCACCGTCATCCGCTCCATGACCGCCAAGGTCGGAGTCCATGCCTCGGCCGCCTACTTGATGCGCACCGGATTCGAGCAGCGCGGCACCGTGCAGCACCCGACACTGGGGGCTTGGGCTCAGCACTTCCTCGGTTCTAGCCACAAGACCCTGCCGTCTTCTGTTACCGTCAACCGCTCGTCGAACCATGGTAACGGATGGTTCCCCGCCGCCTATTCACCGCTGCCAATCCTTAATCCGATGGACGGCCTCCTCGACACCAAGAGCTCGGTCGCCGAGGACACCGTGGCGAAACGTGGCAGCTTGCTTGCTGAACTTGACGCCGGCTTCGGCGGCAAGGCCGGCGATGAGAACGTGAAAGCTTACAACGAGTTCTACGAATCGACATTCCAACTCATGAAGAGCTCCGACCTCAAGGCGTTTGACCTCGCCGCTGAGTCGACCGAGACGAAGGCCCGTTACGGCAAGAGCAAGTTCGGCCAGGGCTGTCTGTTGGCCCGTCGTCTCATTGAGAACGGCGTGCGCTTTGTCGAAGTCGCCATCGGCGGCTGGGATATGCATGCCACCCTTGATAATCGCATGGAAGATGTCGGCGGTGATTTTGACCGCGTCTACGCGACCCTGATCCAAGACCTAGAATCCAAGGGTCTGCTTGATTCCACCTTGGTCGTCGTCGCCACCGAGTTCGGTCGTAAACCTGATTTCAGCGGCGGTGGTCGTGGCCACCACCCGCTCGTCTTTTCCTCCGTGCTCGCCGGCGGTGGCGTCAAGCGCGGCTATGTGCACGGCGCCAGCGACGAGAAAGGCTATGCGCCCAAGGAGAACGGCGTCTCGCCGGGCAGCCTGCACGCCACCATCGCTCATGCCGCCGGATTGCCGGTACAGACTGACATCATCACGCCCGCGGGTCGTCCGATGCAGGTCGGCAACAAGGCTGCGCCGCAGGTGGGCGTCTTCGCCTGACACTGAAGCCAGTCACCTTTTCGAAAGCCGCCGCACTGGGCGGCTTTCTTATTGTAGGAGCATCGCGAGGTCGGACGGCTTTTCCAGGTGCACCGCGTGGCCAGTACCTTCGATCAGGCTATGGCGCGCTTTCGGAAGGTGGGCGCCCATCTCGTGGGCGATACGGGTGAACTTCACGTCGTGCTCGCCGGTGACAAGATCGACCGGGAAGCGGATCTCCTTCAGGCGATGCCAGAGAGAGGGGAGCGTGCCGGTACCGATATTCTCCAAGCTCATCGCCAGGCCTTCCGGGTCGTTCTGGGCGCGACGGGCGAGGATGGGTTCGAGTTGATCTGTGGGCAGACGCAGCATCGGCTGGAAGAAGGTCTGGTTGTGCCAGTACTTGAAGAAGGCTTCTAGCCCGCGGGTACGGATGAAATCTGCCAAGGTTGCGTCGCCGAGGCGTCTTTCGTCGCGCTCCTCCGGGGTGGACAGGCCGGGGCTGGCACCGACCAGGATCAGGCGGCGGATGCGTTCCGGGTGGGCGATGGCCCA
>CALQQQ010000062.1 GCA_943332745.1 Opitutus sp. GAS368
CCGAGGCACCCAGCTAATCATCCGGTCTCCGGTTTCCCTTTGAGTTTATCTCCATGCCTTAGGTAGGGCGGGCTCTCCGAGCCCGCCGTTGACCCGATCGAGATCCGCATCTCCGTCCACGAACGGACGGCTCGGAGAGCCGTCCCTACCCGATACAGCGGATGCGATGTCATCGCATCCTACCTAAACAAAAAGGGCGCCTTGCGGCGCCCGTTCATTCTGCTTCGCAGCAGTTCACCCTGCCAGCAGTTCCCCGCTGCCAAGTTTACTTGGCAGCCGGTATCTCATTCAACGTATACCAACCTTCGCTGTGCCAGAGGGCGTCGCCGGCCTTCGACTTGATATCACCGAGGGCGAGGTGATGGATATTGCCGCGGACGAGGCCGTCGACGACGAGGCGTACCTTGAGTCCGTCGGCCGAGACGGTGGCGGACTTGACCGTCGGCGTGCTCTGGTCGACTTCGGGGCTGCCGTAGCTCGACTGGTAGATGTAGGTGAAAGTATCCATCGAGTAGTTCTTCGCGTCGGCGGCTGCAGCGGTGTCCACGGGGTGCGTAAAGGTCACCTCAAAGCCGTCTGGGCGCGCAGAGATATTATGCATCTCGAACGGCACCTTGCCCTTGAAGCGGACGCGCTCAAACGTGAATGGCTTCGAGCCGCGCGAACCCCAACCGCGATTGGAACCGCCGACAAAGAGCGTGCCATCTTCCTGGTCCATGCGAACGGGGATCAGGCCGGCTTCAAAGCCACCGAGGAAGTGGAACACGGCGCCCTGATAGAGGCCGTTAACGAACTCGAGATTGACGCGCTGCACCTGCGAGGCGGTCTGCTCGCCGACGAGCAGCTGGCTTTCCCACGGGCCGAACTTGCCCTTGGTCATGTCGCACGCGACGCCGGACGGAGAATTACCGACTTTTCCGTGCGGCAAGACGACGGCGGGCGGGACAAACTCGGGGAACTTCAATCGCTCCGTGAGAACGCGTGAACCACTGGCGGGCTCGGGCGGGGCGGGGAAATTCGCAAGGGCGGCCGACTTATTGCCCGTGGGGTTGCCCTGGAAGGAGCCGGCGCGAAGCCACTTGAGCGAGGAGGAGCCGTTCCAGACGCCTTGGTTGTCGGTATAGAACAGGTCTCCCTTATCATTGGCGCCGATACCACCTGGCGAGCGGATGCCGGAGGCGATAGGAATGAATTTACCGTCGGGCGTAATCTTGGCGGCCCAGCCGCGCCACGGAGCGTGGGCATGGAAGGAACCAGTCAAGCAGAGGACCATCCAGACGTCGCCGTTCTTATCCGGATCAGAACCGAAAGCGTATTCATGGTAGTCGCCGCTGACGCCCCACTTGGAGGACACGGTGTCGAAGCTGTCCGCGCGGCCGTCGCCATCGCGATCGGTCAGGCGCGTGAACTCCGGACGCTGCATCGCGTACATCGAACCTTCCTTCCAGAACATGCCGAGCGGCTCGTGCTGATTGGAGGCGAACTTGGTCCACTTAATCTTGGAGAGATCGGCGTCGTAGGCGCCTTCAGCGACCCAGATGTCGCCGCGGCGGGTGCCGATGGCGACCTTCTTGCCGGGGAGCAGCGCGATCGACGACACTTCGGTCACTTCACCGGCGGGCGTCGGAATCTCGACGCGTTCGTAGAATTCGGACTGGCGGGCTTCGGCGGCACGGACGGAGTCGACCGTGGCGAGCTTGCCGGCCTTGGGCGCCTTGGCGGCTTTTTCAGGAGCGGCGGAGACGCCGACGGTGAGCCCGGCGAGGGCGAGGATAAGGGAGAGCTTCTTCATAAAGGTGATTTCCGGTTTCGGGGATTAGCGGAAGGAGTAACCCAGCACGGCGGTCTCGCCGGGCTTGAGGGTGACAGTGAGACTCGTGTCGTTGGCATTGGCTTTCGGGGCCGGACCGCTGACGGCGCGCACCAGCAGTCCGCCGGCGATTTCGGTGACGCCGTCGGTCGGGCCGCTGAGCGTGAGGTCGCGAGCCAGGACGATGGTGACGGCCTTGTCGCCGGTAACTTTGAGCGTGCGCGTGAGCGTAGCCTTACCAGAAGCTTCCTCGGGCAACCAGCTATCGCTGAGCGCGAAGCCCTCGCCCGCAGAGCGGAAGGTCGGGTTGCCCGCCTTGTCGAGGTCGTAGCCCTTGAACTCGGCCGCGACGTTGACGGGCGAGAAGACCCAGTCGTTGCCTCGTTTCTCGCGGATGAAACGGACGACGCTACCAGCGGAACCTTCGAGCAGGACGCCCTGGCCATCAGAGAGTTTGATGACGTTCGTGCCGGCAGGCGGCTCGTTGCCGGCGCCGCGGTCGGTCCAGTGGTGGCCGCCGTCCATGAACTTGCCGTTCCAGAAGAGCTCGGCGGCGACGTTGTCGGCGCTGTAGGCGAGGTTCAGGCCGTTCGGGAAACCGATGCCGATCGCGCGCGGGGTGATCTTGTCGATGAAGTTACGGTAGATTGCGGCGACACCGTCCTTGGGCTGAATCGGGATGAAGACCTTCGCCTTGGCGGGCTTAGCGGCCTTGCCACCCTTGGTAGGGGAGAGCCACTTGAAATCCTTGTCCTTCGGGCCTTTGTAGCCAAGGACGACGACTTCCTCGCCAGCGAACTCGACGTACTCGAGGCGGAACGGGGTCGGGCCCTTCTTAAGGATGACCGGTACTTCCTTGGCGCGGCCGCCGACGGGGCCGATACCCTTCACTTCGGCGATGCGCTCGCCGCCGATGTAGAGGGCGCCGAAGTCGTCGCAATCGAAGAGGAACGTGTACTTGCCGGCTTCCGGTGCCTCAAACTGGGCGGTCCAGATGATGGCGAAGTCATCCTTCCGGCCGGACTGGGCAGGATCGACGATACCGACGTTGAAGTCTTCCATCAGCATGGGCTTGAGCGTGGAGAAGTCGGGCATCTCCTTCCACTTGCCAGCGTAGACCGTGGCCACGAGATTCTTGAGCGCGGTCTTGGCCGGAGGGAACGGATGGGCCTTGAGCAGTTCTTCGGCGGTCCAAGGCGTGGTGCGTTGGGCGGTCGCGGTGCGCACGGCCTTGACCTCGTCGGGCGTCACGGCGCCGGCGCCGCCCGCGAAGGTGGCGCGGACATACGTGAGGGCGGCGGCAATCTTCTCGTCGCTGAGTACGGCGCCCTGTGGAGGCATCACGATATTGTAAGCCTTGCCGGCAACATCGACTGGACCTTCCATGCCGTTGAGCACGATCTTGATCGAGCGCGCGGCCGGGCCCTTAGGCCAGTCGCTCCCGACGAGCGGCGGCAGGCCGTTGAGTCCCTTGCCGTCGGGGCCGTGACAGGCCACGCAGAGGGTATTATAGACTTGGGCGCCGTCTTCGGCCGCCGTCACGAAGACAAGCGATGCCAGAAGGGCGAGGAGCGACGAGGGGCGCATAGGGGTGGCCCCATCAAGCCGCCTATTTCCGAGGGTGCAAGTCGGATAGGCTCGGGCCGCAAGCGGCCCGAGCCAGAGTTGACCCGTTGACCAGTTGGCAAGGGATGCCTTGGGTAGGATCGGGACCGCGTCACGACCTAGCTGTATCCGTTTCAGGTAGCGGGTGGCGGCCCCGGGTGGCGGGGGGGCGGGTCTGTCATTCCCAACCGCTAACCGCCAACCGCTTCCACCTGACATGGGTAGGGCGGTGATTGCCATCGCCGCCTTTCTAGACCGCAGGAGCGTAGTCGGCAGCTCTTAGCCAGCCGCTCTGATGCCGCTTATCCGTCTGCGAACGGACGCGACGCAGTCGCGCCCCTACCTCATGATGTCCGGAACAAAAAAGGCCGCCTGATCAGGCGGCCTTTCCCTATGTCGTGACGCGGTCCCGACCCTACCCGCTCAGCGCGCCCGATACAGACCCTGCGGATCGTAGAGCCACCAGGCGTCGAACGGGTTGGCGAGCGCGGGCAGTTCGAAATACGGACGGCCCTTGTCGTCGACGCGGGAGGTCACGCCCGAGATTTCGGTGCGGGTCGGCGGCTGCGGAATCGGCATGGCGGTCGGCGCGACGGGCACGGGCAGGAGGTCGAGCACGGCGGTCTCCTCGATGCGCTCGATGACGTTATCGACCCACTTGAGCTCCTTAGCCTTGTCGCCGAAGGCCGACCAATCGCCGGTGGAATCGTTAGAGTACATCTGCTTCACAAAATCCTGGAGCGAGATGCCCATCTTCTTGGCGACCGGGGTGGCTAGACGTTCGAACCACTGGTTGGTAAAATCGATCTGCTCCTTGAGCACGGTCATGTTGCCGCGGACGACGTTCGAGGCCTGGTGGTGCAGGAGGATGGTGTTCGGATAGCAGTAGGAGCGCTCGGCGAGCGTGCAGATGACCGCGGTCATCGAGGCGGCGAAGCCTTTGACGACGACGTGCACCGGGGCCTTGGAAGTGGCCATGGCCTTCTGGATCTGGTAACCGGCGGCGACGGAGCCTCCCGGGGAGTTGTCGACGACAATGAAGATCGGGAACTCGGACGACTGGTTATTATAGAAAGAGATGCGCGTGCAGACGTAGTCGGCAAGCTGCTCGGTCACGGCACCGTTGAAGGCGATGCGGCGATCGCTGATGTACAGCACGCCGCCGACAAGCGGGTCCTTGAGGTACTTCGGCTTCGCCTTGGTGGCGACCTTGCGGGCCTCTTCTTCCTTCTGGAAGCGCTGGATCTCGTTGGAGAGACGGGTGACGGTATTGGCGGATTCGAGCTGGAGCTGCTTGGCTTCGGCTTCGAGCTCACGAATCTTGTTCGAGCGTTCGGTCAGGCGGGCGCTGGAACGGGCGGCTTCGAGGCCGGCTTGGCGCTCGAGCTTGGCGCGTTCGTCTTCGAGGGCGGCGGCTTCGGCGGAAGCCTTGGCGAGGCGCAGCGCACGTTCGGCGGTCAAGCGAGCGACCTCGGCCTGGAGCGGGGCGAGTTCTTCGGAGCGCTTGGCTTCGGCGAGCGCGAGCTCGGCGTCGATGCGGGCCTTCTCGATGCGCATACGGTCAGCTTCCTTCATCGCGGCCTTCTGCTCGGGGGTGAGCTCGTCGCGTGGGGCGGGTGCGACGGGAGCGCCGGTGCCCGGCGTAGCGACCGCCGGAGTGGTAGCGGCGGGCGCGTCCACGGCGGGAGCGGCGGCACGCTTGGCTTTGGTCTGCTGGGCGAACCCGGGCGCGACGGTGAGAACGGCGAGCGCGAGGACGCGGAGTGAGGTGCGGAGATGCATGAGGTTTTGGATTTTAAAATTAGCGAAGGACGTATTCGACGGTGGGGTCGTATAACCACCAGAGGTCGCACGGACCGAGCAGCGGGAGCGGCTGGCGGACGCGGCCGTCCTGGGTCTTGCCGGCGTTGAAACCGTCGGGATTCGGTTCGGCTTGGACCGGCGGCTCGGCGGATGCGGTGAGGAGCGAGTCTTCCGCCATACGGTCGACGACATCGGTCACCCACTTACGTCGTCCGGCTTCGTCGCCGAGGACCTTCCAGTCGCCGGTCGAGGTGCCCTTATACATCTGGGCGACAAAGTCGTCGACGTTGGTGCCGATACGGGCGGCGACCTTCACGAAGATGCGTTCACACCAGACCTTGGACCACTTCAACTGCTCCTTGAGCTGGGTGACGTTACCGCTCAGGCCCACCGAGGCCTGGTGATGCAGCACGATGGTCTGCGGGTAGACGAAGGAGCGCTTGGCGAGGGTGGTGATGATCGCGGCCATCGAGGCGGCATAGCCTTTAACGACAACGTAGACCGGCGCCTTCGAGGTCTCCATCGCCTGGAGGATCATGTAGCCCGCCATCACGGAACCGCCGGGGGAGCGATCAATCACGATGAAGATGGGGGACTCGCTATCGACCGCGTTATAGAAGGCGATGCGGCCGCAGACGAAATCGGCGAGCTTGTTGTCGACGCGGCCATTGAACGGGATGCGGCGATCAGAGATATGCAGGACGCCGTCGACGAGCGGCTCCTTGGCATAGGAGACCTTTGCACCGCTGGCGATATCGGCGGCCTTGGCTTGGAGTCGGGCAATGGTGACCACGGACGAGACCTTGGCGTATTCGACGGAGACTTCGGCGGTGGCGAGGCGGGCCTGCACTTCGAGTTCGGCGCGGGCGCGATCATTGTCAGCGGAAGCGACGGTGGCCTTGGCGGCGGCGAGCGAGGCTTCGAGCTTGAGCTTCGCCTGCTCGGCTTCGGCGGGAGCGGCGGCGGCATCGGCGCGGGCGGCGCGGAGCGCGGCTTCGGCTTCAAGTTTACGAATCTCAAGAGTCTGCGTCAGCGCGGCGAGACGACGCTGCGAAGCGGCGAGGTCGAGGCGTGCACGGATGACGTCGGTCTCGATTTCGGCCTTGATGGTCTCGGGGGTCTTCTTGACCGGGCCCTGTTGGGCCATGACGAGCGCTGCGAAGAAAAGAGGGACAAGGGCCAGGCGCGACATGGGGGTAAGGAGTGTTTTGACAGATATATGGTTCCCTTGAAGCCCATTTTTAGCAAATCTGCCCGCATGGAAGCCGACGCCCCCATCACCCTCTTCAACCGCCATACCGGCCGCATGGAGACCGAACAGGTCTACGGCGAGAAGTGGCTGCGTCGCATCTACGGTAACCCGCTCGGCAAGCTAACCCTCCACACGGTGGTCAAACGGGCCCTTTTCTCGAAGTTGTATGGCTGGGCCATGGATCGCCCAAGCAGCGCGCGGCGTGTTGCGCCCTTCGTGAAGGCCTTTGGCCTGGACCCGGCCGAGTTCGCGGACTCCGACCTGAACTCGTATCGGACCTTCAACGACTTCTTCTACCGCAAACTCAAGGACTCCGCCCGCCCCGTCG
>CALQQQ010000063.1 GCA_943332745.1 Opitutus sp. GAS368
AGACCGATCAGGCCTGCGCCGGCCTGCTCCTTGACCTCCAATCGCGCGGGATGCTGGACGACACGCTCGTCGTTTGGGGCGGCGAGTTTGGCCGTACGGTCTACTCGCAGGGTACGCTTACTAAGGATAACTACGGCCGCGACCACCACCCACGCTGCTTTACGATGTGGATGGCAGGTGCAGGCGTGAAGCCCGGCATCTCCTACGGCGAGACCGACGACTTCAGCTACAACGTCGTGAAGGATCCGGTCCACCTCAGCGAACTCAACGCCACCATCCTCCACCTCATGGGCGTCGACCATCATCGGTTAACCTATAAGTTCCAAGGCCTCGACCAGCGCCTCACCGGCGTGGAAGAGCGACGCGTCATCAAGGAGATCCTCGCCTGAAAGGCGCTACCGTCGACATTTCCGTCGACGGCAAGTGGACCCCCACGCTGAAGCGCCCGAATTTCGACGCCACCAAGCGTAAACTGCTCTGGATGCAGAACAGCGGCGAGCAAGGCAACGAAATCGACGATGTCGTCATCACCCCGACCCGCTGAACCCTTTCTCACCTCTACCACCCCGACCGCCGCCCGGCCCCCTATCATTATTATGCGCCTCTCCCTCCTCGCCCTGCTCCTCGCCTCGCTCGCCTTCGGTGCCGACAATAAACCCTTACTCAACGATAACCCCCGGCCGTCACTGACCAACCCATTGGCCCTCTCCGCTACCGACCTAACGTTGATGCAAAAGGGTCAGAGTCCTTATCAAATCGTTCTGCCCGACGAAACCCCTTCGCCTCGCATCAAGGAAGCCCTGCAGCAAACCGCGCGCCTCCTTCAGACTGCCTTCGCCGCCAACGGCTGCGAAATCAAAATCGTTGAGGAAAGTAAAAAGGACGCCACCAAACCTGCGCTCTTTCTCGGTAACACCCAGTTCGCCCGGCAACACGACTTCGTCGCCGCCTCTCTGCGCGATTGGAGCTACGTGCACCGTGCGGTCGGTGAAAATATCATTATCGCCGGGAATGATGCCCCGGCTGCCGTCGCCGCCAGCAAGGGCCGCCCAGCATGGGATCGCATGGGTACCGCCAAGGCCACCGTAGATTTCGTCCGTGAATTCATGGGCGTGCGCTTTCTTTACCCCGATATCGACCCGTTCAACGGCGTTCAAGCGGCCGCCAAGATCGACCTTCGCACCTGCCCGGGTATTGAATATTTACCACGTAAGACTTTCGTCATCCCCGCCGGCCTGAACCGCACCAAGATTCCTGTCATCCGCTCCAACACGGGCTTCCCCGAGTGCGGCGGCTTCTATGATCTTGCGAATAATCGCTTCCCTCCGGTCGATGAGACCTTCGGCGGGCATACTTGGGAACGTGCTGTGCCCGTGGAGAAATTTGCCGCCTCCCACCCCGAATACTTCGCCCTCATTAACAAGGCACGCCTTACGAATGAACCAGGCCGTGCCCAATACTGCCTCTCAAATCCCGACGTCCAGGAACTCATCTACCAAGATGCCGTCGCCGAGATCAAGCGAGGCTACGCTACCATAGGCCTCGGGCAACCGGACGGCTTCCGGGCATGCCAATGTGCGGAGTGCGAGAAATTCCTAGGCACCGGTAAGGATTGGTCCGAAAAAATCTGGATCTTTCATCGTAACGTCGCTGAGCGGCTCCAGCACGCGCACCCCGACCGGAAAGTCACGATCATGTCGTATATCCAAACGGCACCCCCTCCGAAGGCCTTCAAAGCGTTCCCCGCCAATACGACCATCATGCTAACGGGGACCAATGAAGAAGATATCGCCGCATGGCGGGGCATCGAAGTCCCTCACGGCTTCACCGGCTACATTTATAATTGGTGTCCCAATCTCGGTACGCGCTATACCCCCATGCGCACGCCGGGCTACGTGGAGGCACAAGTCCGGCGACTCGCCGTCAATCGCATCCAATCGATTTACCGCGACGGGCCTGGCCAGTTGTTCGGACTCGAAGGGCCGGTCTTCTACACCATGGGTCGGATGTTCGATGACCCCGAGCACAACGCCGCCAAGACCCTCGTGCCGGAATTCGTGGAAGCCGCCTTCGGCCCGAACGCGACCGGTGCGGCCATGCGCTCATTCTATGACCAACTCTACCAAGGTATTTCGCTGTATTCCGATCACATCGGCACCCGCAACGACCTATGGCGCAGCCTGAGCTACGATGGCCGAGCCTTCAAGACCGTCACCGACCCCTTTCAATTCATCGCCTTCATCTATAACCCCAACCTGCTCGCGGCACTGGAAAGCGACCTATCCCAGGCCGAGAAGACAGCCCTATCAGTTAAGACCAAACTCCGCCTTGCCCTGGTCCGACGCGAATTCGATTACATCCGCCACCTCGCCCGGGTTGTGCATCTCTACCAAGCATTCCAGATCCAGCCCGACGTTGGCGCGCGCGATCGACTACTGGACGCCATCGATGCCCGTAACGCATTCATCGCTTCGCTCTACGATGCCAAAGGCCGCAACCTGACCATCCCCGGATGGGAGCGCACCCTCTTTCCCCTCGGCGGTCATAATCAGAATCACCTTCGTCTGAGCCAAGACGGCTACCAAGAGCCCTACGCCAACACCTGCTTCAACTGGGACACCAAGGCGATGCGCCAAGCCCCAATGGCGGGCCCAAAACAGCTGAAGGTCACCCGAGTGGCCGAACCGATGAAACTGGACGACCCCCGCTGGCAGAACATTGCGTCGACGGAACTCACCCATTGCCTCCCCTTGGCTGGCTTACCCCGCAGCACCCGCCTCCAACTCAGTTACGACGGCACCGCGCTCTACGTCCACACTGAGAGTGCCCTCGAAGCCAATCCACCCGTCGAACTGACGAAACTGCCCCGCGACGGAGCCATAACCAAACAGGAATCCATTGAAGTCTACCTGCAGCCCCTGAAGTCGAAAGACCTCTTCTATCACTTGGCGGTCGGTGCTAACGCCGACTCGAAATATGACGCCGCCAGCGGCTTCATCACCGACTTAATGGACCCACGGCACGGCAAAGGTGATCCGACCTGGAATGGTGACTGGCAGGCCGTGTCCCGCGTCGACGAAAAAACCAAGCTACTGCACACCCTATTCATCATCCCGTTTAAAATCCTGGGCGCCGAACCGCCCACCGCAGGAACACAGTGGGGGGCAAATTTCGGACGCAATCATCCCGGTATGCGTAACCGTATTGACCGCTCAACGTGGTCTTCATCCTTCAACAGCAACGCCGTCACCGACGCTGGCGTCATCGGACAGATCAGCTTTGAGTAAGCAGCCAAGCCCACCACGAACCTCATCACCCGGGCGCCCTGAACTCATTCGCCCTTAATAACCTAACTCAAATTGAAGTCGCCCGCCATATGCCTACCTCCCTTCCTCCGTGCAGCCATCATCATGATAGTTGCGACCTGCCTCGTCTGCGCCCAGTCCGCCGACCCGAAGCCTCTCGTTGAAAAAGCCATGCAGGCGGTCGGCGGGAAAGATAAGCTGCTGAAAATCTATCGCCTCAAGGAAGTCTTTCATTTCGGAGAGACCCCTGAACCTACGGCTGGCAAGAAACGCAGCCTCCGCGATTCGATTCTTTCCCAGCCCGACATGTGGTGGATCAACAAGAAGGAGCGTGGCCCCGACCCCGCGAAGGACGATGCACGTGCCTGGTCGCTCGACCTACTCGTCGACGCGAAGTCACGCTTCGAAGTCATCCCCGACATCGTCGACGAAGGCCGGAAATGCGTCGGACTGCGGATCGCCGGCTCCGTCACGCCGGCGATGAGCCTATACTTCGACCTGGAGACCCTGCTACTCCGGCGCCTGGACTGGCGCAGCGACTTCTATCGCTTCAGCGAATGGAAAGAGTGCGACGGCCTGCGCTACGCCAGCCGAACGGTCATCTTTAAGACCAAGTCGGGGAAACCTTGGTTCTTCCACGACATCACCGAGCTGGAAAGACTCGCCCAACTGCCTTCGGGACTGAACCAACCGAAAGCGTCTAAATAAACCTGCCTTTACCCCCCTACCACTCTTGAGTCCCATGCGCCTCCTCGCCCTCCTGCTCGCTCCGCTCGCCGCCTACGCCGCGGATAAGCCGAACGTGATCTTCATCCTCGCCGACGACCTGGGCGCGCATGACCTCGGCTGCTTCGGCAGCACGTTCTACGAGACCCCGAACATCGATCGCCTGGCCAAGCGAGGCACGCGCTTCACGCAGGCCTACGCCGCCAGCCCACTCTGCTCGCCCACACGCTCAAGCATCCTCGTCGGCCAATACCCGGCCCGCACCGGCATCACGGCGCCAGTCTGCCATCTGCCGACGGTGCAGCTCGAGAAAAGCCTCGCCAAGAACGAGAACGGTAAAGTCCGCCTACTCGATGCCAGCAGCCTGACGCGCCTGAAGCCGGAATACTTCACCCTGGCTGAAGCCTTCAAAGAAGCCGGCTATGCCACCGCGCATTTCGGCAAGTGGCACCTCGGCCACAACCTGAAGCCCGGCGACCACTACGAACCGATGGACCAAGGCTTCGAATCAGATTTCCCGCACACGCCCAACGCTTCCGGACCCGGTAACAGCTACCTCGCCCCGTGGAAGTTCATCAAAGACCCCACCATCACGGATGAGGTCGGCGTGAACATCGAGGACCGCATGTCCAAGGAAGCCGCGAAGTATATCGCGGCCCATAAGGCTAAGCCGTTCTACCTGAACTACTGGGCCTTCTCGGTTCATAGCCCGTGGAACGCCCGCGCGGACTATGTCGAATACTTCAAATCCAAGGCCGACCCGAAGAACCCACAGCACAACCCCCTCTATGCCGCGATGGTGAAGTCCCTCGACGACGGCGTCGGCCGACTCCTGCAGGCCGTCGACGACGCCGGTATCGCCGACAACACGATCATCGTGTTTTATTCGGATAACGGCGGCTTCGCCTACCCACCCAAGAAGACCAACCCGGAAGGCTACGCCGAGATCCCGGCCACCAGCAATCTCCCCCTCCGCAGCGGCAAGGCCTCGCTCTACGAAGGCGGCACCCGCGAACCGTTCATCTTAGCCTGGCCCGGCAAGGCGAAGGCCGGCGCGAACAGCGACATCCTCTTCCAGTCCGTTGATTTCTACCCGACCCTGCTGTCGTTCGTCGGCCTCAAACCACGAGACGGCCTGAAGCTCGACGGCCACGACCAGTCGAAGGCCTTGCTCGGCGGCGATTCGCCCCGCGACCGTGTCTTCTGCCACTTCCCGCACGGGAACGCCACGCGCGACTCCGTCATGGACGGTTTCTACGCCGGCACCTACGTGCGTAAGGGCGACTGGAAGCTCCTCCGCTTCTACGCGCGCAATGACGACGGATCGGATGACCTCGAACTCTACGACCTAAAGAACGACCTCGGCGAACGCCGTAACCTCGCCAAAGAGAAGCCCGAGCTCGTGCAGGAACTCAACGGACTGATCACCGACTTCCTCAAGGACACCGAAGCGGTGATTCCGATGCTAAATCCTCACTTCGGCAAAGCCGTGCCCAAGGCGCCGGCCAAGAAGAAGGCCCTCGCACCGGACGATCTCCCCGGCGGCTGGAAGAACCGCGCCGGCAAGGCTTCGGTCATCGAAGGCGCCCTGCACATCGAGTCCAAGGGGGCTGACTCCTTTCTCGGCGTCGGCACTGGCCTGACCGCCGGCAAGGCCAAGCTCACCTTCAAGCTCCGCGCCCCACAGGCCGGCGAAGGACGTATCGCCCTCTTGGGCGCAGCGGGTGGTGCCGAGATGCTCTCCGTGCCCTACCGGGCCTCCGGTGAAGCCGTCTGGCAGACGATCACCGTGGACCTTGAACCCAAGCAAGCCGCCAGCATCCTCCGCCTGTACCTTCCCGCCGGCTCCGCCGCGGTCGACCTCGACGACATCGTCCTGACTCCCCACCTCGGACCGGCTCACCGCTGGGAATTCTAAGTTGTCGACATAAACACCCTCTCCGCTGAATAGAACATGATGCCCCGCCTAGCCCTCCTGTGCCTCGTCCTGTCCCGACTTGCCGCTGCTGAATCCCCCGCTGGGTTCCAATCGATCTTCAACGGCAAAGACCTCTCGAACTGGAGCGGCGAGCCTGGCAGATGGTCAGTGGAGGATGGCGCGATCACCGGCATGGTGGCGCCTGAACTTCCGCTCAAGGCGAACTCCTTCCTCGTCTGGCAAGGCGGGCAGCCGGCCAACTTCGAACTGCGCATGAAAGTGCGCTGGCCGAAATGGGAATCGAGCAAAGGCTTCCGCAACTCCGGCATCCAAGTCCGCAGCGTGGTGCTGCCCGCGGTCCACCCGTGGAGCGTCGGAGGCTACCAGTATGACCTGAGTCCGGGCGGCGAACTTGACGGCTTGTTCTACGAAGAACGCAGCCGACGCGCACTGGGCGTTAACAAGGGCGACCAAGTGGTCATTCAGCCGGACGGCGAACGCTGGCGCACGGCCACCCTCCTCGGGAAGACCGAGCTCGACGGCCTGCGCAAGCCTGAGACCGAGTGGAGTGAGTGCGGCGTCATCGCCGATGGCGATCGGCTGACCTTCAGCCTGAACGGACGCAAGGTGATGGAAATGACGGACCGGGACGAACTGCATCGTCGTCTGAAAGGCGTGATCGCCCTCCAGATCCATGTCGGCGGAGCGATGAAGGTGCAGTTCAAGGACCTCTGGCTCAAGGAGCTACCCGCAAACGGCCAACCTGCCACAGCCCGGGACGTGCCGGCCGACGCCGTGAATGCGGGCGCCGAATCCTTAC
>CALQQQ010000064.1 GCA_943332745.1 Opitutus sp. GAS368
AACACCGCCCGCACGATTGCCAATGCCGTCGTCGTCAATGGTGACTTCACCTTCGGTGGCCGGACCGTCGGCGCCAACCTCACCTTGTCGGGCCCCATCAACCTCGGCGCCGTGGCCCCGGCGATGTCCGTTGCGAGCCCCGCGGTCACGGTGACCCTCAGCGGCGTGCTCACCTCGACGGCTGGGTCCGGGGTCAACGGCCTGACCAAGACCGGCAACGGCACGCTCGTCCTTACGGGAGCCAACACCGATACCTCCCTCGGCGGTGCTGGCATCACCGTGGCGGGCGGCATCCTGCGCCAGGGTGCGGCCAATGTGGTGCCTGTGAGCAGCTTGCTCACCGTCAATGCGGGCGCCGGCTTCGATCTCTTTGGGTTCGATTACCCTACCAACGGATTCACGGGTACGGGCTTTATCACGAACTCGGCTAACGCGACCCAGCTCATCACCGCGACCATCACTGGTACGCAGTCCTTCGCCGGTAAACTCGCCGATAACTCCGGCCATGTCCTGACCCCCAATAGCAAGCTCGCGTTGACTAAGGCGGGGGCTGGCACGCTGGTACTGAATGGGGCGAGTATGAATGTCGGTGCCACCACCATCACCGCTGGCTTGCTCGAACTCGGGGCTGGCGGCGTGCTCGGCACGGGTGCGGTTGATATTCAACCCACCGCCGTGGGCACGGGCTTCTCGATCAATCGCGCGGATGCGGTTACCCTCGTCAATGACTTCATCAGCCCTGGGCGCTTCACGCAGAAAGGCACCGGCACGACGAGCCTGACCGGCACGATCACGAATGCCTTGATCAACGTGGATGCCGGCGTGCTGCAGATTGGCATCGGCGGCACTGCGGGTAATGCCGGTACCGGGGAGGTCACGCTCGCGACCGGCGGTGCCCTCGCCGTCAATCGCAGCGACGTCTTTACCTTGCAGAACACCTTGAGCGGCACGGGTGGCCTGACCATGAACGGCACCGGTACGCTCTTGCTGGCCGGAGCGAATACCTATGCGGGCCCCACCACGTTCCAAGCGGGGACGATTCGCGTCAGTACCCTGGCCGCCGTCGGCTCGACGCCGCTGGGTACGCCAGCGGACGCCGCTGACCCGTCCAAGCTTATCTTTACCGGTGGCGCGCTCGAGTACACCGGTGCCGGCGAGACCACGGTCCGCAGCCTCACCATTGCGAACGGCGGCGCCAAGATCGTCGCCAACGGCTCGGGTGCGCTCATCTTCAGCGAGGCGGCGAAGCTTGATTTCGACAATGCGGCCGCCACTTCGCGGACCCTGACGCTCGACGGAGCCAATACCGGCGACAATCGCTTCGCCCCGGTGGCCTTTGAAGCGGAGGCTCTTGGTCGCGCCCTCAGCAATCTCACGAAAGCCGGTGCGGGCACCTGGATCGTCGCGACCAGCACGGCTTTCAATGGCACGGCCACGGTCAACGTCAGTGCCGGCACCCTGGGCTTCGAAGGCGGTGGCCTCGGCACTGCCACCGGCGACATCACCATCACGAACTCGGCGGCCTTGCGCTGGGAGGCCGGCAATGCGGACGATGTCTCCGCTCGCCTGCATGTGCCAGATCTTCAGGTCGCCCGGCTGGTTTTCGCGGATGCCAATACGGCAGTGACCTTTAATTCCGGGCTGCGCTTGGATGGTTCCGCCGCCGTCTATAAGGAAGGCGCCGGCACGCTGATCCTCAACGCGGCGAACACTTTATCGGCCGGCGCGCTCGCCGTCCATGGCGGTACCGTCAAGGTCACCGCGGTCAATGCGCTGGGGGCCGGCGCGATCACGACAGAGGTGAGCAACTTCGCGAATCCCACCAGCCCAGCGAAACTGATCGTGAACTCCGCGAATAGCACCGCCGGAGTCGACGTGGATCTCGGCGGTCGTCTGAGCGGCACTGGCTCGGTCGGTGCCGCCGCGATTAATGTCGGTGGGACAATTGCTTCGGGTACGACCACCGGCGGTTCGCTCACCGTCTCCTCGTTGCGGCTCGCCCCGGGCGCGAACATCGAATGGCAGATTTGGAATGGCGGCCAGGCGGCTGGCGTCGGCTACAGTCGCTTGAACGTGCTGGGGAATGTGGACCTCAGCACCGGGGATTATTCGACGAATAAGATCACCGTGAAAGTCGTCTCGCTGACTGATCCCGCGGGTACCCCCGGCTCGCTGCCGACCGGTTTTGATTTCAACGTGAACGCGGGCGGATTGCCGCGCTCGTTCAGCCTCGCCACCGTCGGCGGAGTTAATTTCGGCTCGAGCACGAATATCAACGACTACTTCGCCTTCGATGTCTCCCAGTTCCAATACGGCACCGGGGAGGCCTCGCTCGCGGGACTTTGGTCACTCTCGTTCGATGGGGGCAGCGCCGTGACGCTCACCGCGGTACCTGAGCCTTCCACCTATGGTTTCGGTATCGGTGCCCTCGCCTTGGCCCTCGCGGCGATCCGCCGCCGCCGGCAGTCGAAGACGAAGCAGGCCTAAGACCCCGCAGTGGGGAGGGGTAGGGGGCGTTATTTACAAATAATTTACAAATGCCCACCTCGTCCTTACGCTGTTATCTTTTCATATAACGGAGCTGAGCTCAGCTGACCCGGTTTCGTGATGGGTGGCTGAGCTCCGCGGGGTGGGTTCTGGTCCAGGCGGCGCCTCAAGCCGGCCCTGAAGTGGTGCCACCAAGGGGCCGGCAGGGGGCCCGAATGCAAAACGGGACAAGGCAATCATGACCAATGCTCATAGGGCTTAAGCCCTTGGCTAGGAGGGCAGTTTCGCCCCGCCGCCGGTGCGAGCGGCGAGCGGGTCGGGGAGGGTGGCCGGGCGCGGACATGTTCACGGTGGCAGGCCCCCGGTTGATCCCCGAGAAGGGGGGTTGAAGCCAGCTTGGCACCCTATTTTAAATGAGGAGATAACCCCACTTACGACTTTATACGATTGGAATAAATCCTTTAAAGATTTCTTCCTGAACTCGACTCGATGGGGCAATAAGGTCGGTTAGAGGCCCTATTTTGGCAGTTTTCCCGCCGAAAGCGATTGGCAAGGGCCTCCGAGTCAGTAAACTTTTAGATACCCCTCCAAATGGTCTTGGCGATTATCGCCAGGCCTCTCTTTTACCCACCCCTTTCATGGTTTCCCGTAAGTACGTTTCCCCCCTCCGCTGTGCCACGCTGATGGCTGCGGCGATGATGCTCACTGGCCCTGCGCCCGAGGCCCAAGCCGCCAACATTTTCTGGGATCAGAACAGCACGGGTGCGGGGGCGGGTGGTACGGGGAATTGGGATACTGGTTCGGCTTATTGGTATAACGCCGGTGTCTCGACCAGTATTTCGGGTACCAATACTGCGACTCCGTACACGTTCACCGCGGCGGACACCGCTTATTTCACGGGCACTTCGGGGACGGTGACCTTGACGGTCAATCCGAGCTTGGATGGATTATTTTTCGGGGTGGGCACTTCGTATACGTTGACCGCGGCCACGGCGAAGACGCTCACGCTCGGCTCCGCGGGCATCACGCTCACGAGCGGGGGCGGCGCGACGACACTGGGTGCGAATGTGGAGTTGGCGCTTAATGCCGGACAAACCTGGAGCAATAACAGCGCGAGTGCCTTGACGGTAGACGGAGTTATTTCCGGCACCGCAGATCTCACCCTGGGTGGCGCGGGCGCGGGCGGTATCCAACTGTCAAATCTGGCGAATACTTTCACGGGCCTGCTGACGTTATCCGCCGGCACCACGCAAGTCACGAAACTCGCGAATGGGGGCACCGCGAGTTCGCTCGGCGCCGCGACCGGTGGCGTCGCCAATTTGACCATCAACGCGGGGGCTGGCCTCAAGTGGGTGGGCGACGGCATCGCCAGCACGAACGACAGCACCGACCGATTGTTCACCTTCGCCGGTAACGGCGGTAACGTGACGATCGACGCATCGCCATTGGTATCGGCGCTCCCTGATCTTACCAAGGCCGTCCGGTTCACCGGTGCGGGGACGCTCGCTCTCCCCGTCGACCTGGATATCACCCCGCGCACGTTGACGTTGACGGGTGCGGGCGGCACGCTCGCGAACCCGAATGTTTTCGCCCCGGTTATCCCGGATAACGGCGTCACCGTCCTCACCTCGGGTTACTACGCGAACAACACCGGTATCATCAAGGACGGCACGGGGGTCTGGAAACTCACCGGAGCCAATACTTTCGCCGGGCCAGTCGTGATTAGAAATGGCACGTTGATCGTCACCACGGTGCAGCCTGGTTTGATTCCGAGCGGGCTCGGTCTTTCCGATGCCGGCTTCGCGGGTAATCTCGTGCTCGGGGGTGCGACCACGCCGGGCACTTTACGCTTCGAGGGAGCCGCCCCGATCGGCAACGCTGGACCGATCGGAAATATCACGGACCGCATTTTCACCATCAACGCCGGGGGGGCCATCCTTGACGCTTCTGGCGCGGTCGGCACGCCGCTGCTTTTCAAGGCATACGCCCCCCTCGTGATGTTGGGCACGATTCCGCGCACGCTCACCCTGACGGGCACGAATCCGGACGGGAACTATCTCATCCAGCCGATTCCGGATGCGGTCGTGAACACGGGCCAGACGTCGGTGGTCAAGAACGGCTCCGGCACCTGGTTGCTGAAAGGAACGAACACCTACGCTGGCGGGACGACGATTAATGCGGGCCGCTTGCGCGTGGAAGAAGGTTACACGGCGCTCGGTACTGGGCCGGTCCTGATCAGCGGCGGCATGCTCGATCTCGGTACGCAGACCATCCAGACTATTTTCCCGGTCCCGGGTAATTCTTATTACATGGGGCTCGTGACGGTCCAAGGCGGCGAGTTGGCTGGGTTCGACGGCGGCTCGATTGATGTGACCAAGGTCGTCCCGAACGCGGGCACGATTTCCGCCCGGCTCTACGGCGCCGGCGCCCTTCTCAAGAACTCCGGCGCGACGATTATCATCTCGGGTTTCAATAAACACCTCGGCGGTTCGACCGTCTCCGCCGGCACGGTGCAGGTCGGCCATAATTACGCTTTTGGTGAGACCGCAGCGCAGGCGCTGACCATCGCGGGCACGGGTACGCTTTCCTCGGCTTCGACTTTAGAGTATGTCCTGCCGAATAATCTCACCCTCTCCGCGAGCACGACGTTGGGTGACGCGGTGAAGACCGGCGCCCTGACGTTCACCGGCACGGTCGATCTCGCTAGCGCGGTCCGCACGCTGACGATCAGCTCGCCGGTCACTTTCAGCGGCATCGTTTCCAGCGGCACCGGCGGCATCACGAAGAGCGGGGCGAGCGTCCTCACTTTGAGCGGCGCGAACACTTACGGTGGCGGGACGATCGTCTCTGCGGGGACGGTCCGGGTCGGCCATAACGCCGCGCTCGGCTCCGGTGGCCTGACGCTGAACGACACCGCGATCATTTCGAGTAATGGTTTCACCGGCACGGGCGTCGGCGATTTCGCGCTATCGAATCCCGTTACGATTGGCGGTAACATCACCTTGGGTAGCCTGGCGGATAACGGCATGCTCACCTTCAACGGCGCCACGCAGCTTGGTAGCTCGGTCACCCGCGTCCTGACCGTGAATTCCAACGTGGTGCTCGGCGGGGCCATCTCCGGCGTCACCGCGAATCTCACCAAGGCGGGCCCAGGCACCCTCACGCTTTCAAACAATAATACCTTCAGCGGCGTGCTCACGCTCTCGGCGGGCACGCTCCGTGCGACGACCATCGGCGGGGCGCTCGGCGCGGGCACCCTCGTGCTCACCGGCGGCACGTTGCAGCTCGCCAACGATAACAACCTCAATTTCGCCCGTAATACCTCCGTCAGCGGCAGCGTCGCGATTCTGGTCGATCGCCTCACTTCTGGCGCGGGTACGAATTTCCAGTTCGGTACGCTCGCGCTCACCCCCGGCGCCACCTTGTCCCTTTCCGCCGGTAACTTCGTGTCCATCACCGGTTCGACGGGCACGCAGTTCGGGGTGACCACGATCACGGGCCCGGTGGTCATCAACACCGAGAATAGCATCGGCGTGGCGAACGTGTTGAACACGACCACGCTCGTCAGCGTCTCCCGGTCCGCGGAGAGCCTGACGGTCGGTGGCGCCGGCAACTTGACCATCACGGGCGGCGATACCGGGACCACGGGCGCGCTCACCAAGAATGGGACGGGCACGCTCACGCTCGGTGGGGCGACCTCCGTTTACGCCAGCAGCGGTCTCATGACCATCACCGGCGGCTCGATCGTCGTCGGCGCGGGCGCCACGCTGAACACCTCGGCGAAACTCACCTTCGGGGGCTCCGGTCTATTCCGTTTCAACGCTACCACGGCGGGGGTGAACCAAAGCCTCGGGGCCCTGAATTTCTCCTCCGGTGAAGGCGTCGTGCAGTCCGTGTTCACCTCCGGTGTCAATTCCTCCCTGACCTTCGGTTCGTTGGGGGCGCGCGTGGCCGGGGCGGACGGATTATTTGTGGTGACCGGCGGGACGAACGGCAGCTCGAACAAAATCGCGCTCACCGGCCTCACGCCCGGAGCCAACGGCATCCTCATCGGTTCCGGCGCCGCGGGTGCGGGCGGCCAGGGCGCGTATTTCTTCAACACGATTAATCCGCCGAATTCCGGGACGGCTTCCGATTTCGCGGTCTATGCCTCGGGCGGCTTCGTCCGCGCGATTGATTGGGCCCTCGACAACAC
>CALQQQ010000065.1 GCA_943332745.1 Opitutus sp. GAS368
GCCAATATTCTCCGCGGCCGCCACAAGCCCACCTACACCCCCCACGTCGACACCGGCGATTACGTCATCGTAATCAACGCCGACAAGGTCCGCCTCACGGGTTCCAAGGAAGAAGACAAGACCTACATGTTCTACACCGGCTGGGTCGGTACCGCCTACCGCCGTACCGCCGCCGCCATGCGCGAGCGTCGCCCCGAGTTCATCGTGACCCATGCCGTCAAGGGTATGCTCCCGAAGAACCGCCTCGCCAACGCCATGCTCCTTAAGCTGCGCGTCTACGCCGGCGATAAGCATGACCAGGCCGCCAACAACCCTCAGCCTTTTCCCGAGGCCAAGAAGGTCTAATCGCCCTTATCTTTCTTAAATGAGCGCCAAGTCCTCCGCTATCCTCGCCGTCGGCCGTCGTAAGACCGCCTCGGCCCGCATCCGCCTTTCCCGCGGTACCGGCGTCATCGTCGTCAACGGCAAGCCCGTTGAAGAGTACCTCTACACCGAGGCCCTGGTGAAGTCCGCCACCCTCCCGATCACGACCGCCGGCCTCGATGGCCAGCTCGACGTCATCGTCCGTGTCATCGGCGGCGGCCCTAACGGTCAGGCCGGTGCCATCTCCCATGGTCTCGCTCGCGCGATCCAGAAGATGGACGCCACCCTCCGCGCCCCTCTCAAGAAGGAAGGTCTCCTTACCCGCGACGGTCGTATGCGCGAACGTAAGAAGCCCGGCCGCCCTGGTGCCCGCAAGCGCTTCCAGTTCTCCAAGCGTTAATCCGCAAAGAGACAGGAAACCTCGAAGGCCCCGGCACCCCGGGGCCTTTTTGTTGCCCAGTTCGCCGTGTCCCGCCATCACTTCGTCACCAAACCAATCCATCCTCTCAAGCCATGTCCCAAAACCTGACCAAGGTCGGCATCGTCGGCGCCTCCGGGTACACCGGGGAGGAGCTCGTCCGCGTCCTAGCCCGCCACCCGCGGGTCAAGCTCGCCGCGGTCTGCTCCCGCACCTTGGCCGGCAAGTTTGTGGCCGACGAGCTCCCGCGTCTCCGCGGCATCGTGGACCCCCTCTTGGCCTTCTCCGCATCCTCCCCCGAGGAATGCGCGAAGTCCGATGTGGACGTCTGGTTCCTGGCTCTGCCGCACGGTGTCGCCGCCGAGTATGCCCAGCCGCTCGTCGCGGCCGGCAAGCGGGTGCTCGACCTCTCCGCCGACTTCCGCCTGCGCGACCTTGGTTTGTATAAAAAGTATTACGGTCATGACCATCCGGCGCCGGCACTCGCCGCGCAGGCCCGTTACGTCATCCCGGAGCTCCAGACCGATGACGTCTGGAAATCCGCCAAGCTCATCGCTTGTCCGGGTTGCTACCCGACCAGCATCCA
The DNA here is from genome assembly GCA_943332745.1 of Opitutus sp. GAS368. The sequence goes on from CALQQQ010000065.1 coordinate 1,368, forward strand.
GGTGCCGCTCGTGCCGCTCCTCCGCGCAGGTCTGCTCAAGCCTGAGCCGGGCCGGCTGATCATTAACTCTTACAGCGGTGTCTCCGGGGCCGGCAAGAAGGCCGACGTGGCCTTCCTTTTCTCCGAGCGTGACAGCTCCCTCAAGGCCTACGGCATCCCGGGTCACCGGCACATCGCCGAGATCGAGGAACAGTTCGCCGTGGCCGCCGGCCAGCCGGTCGTGGTCCAGTTCAACCCTCACCTCGCCCCGATGCATCGGGGTATCGCGACGACCATCGTCGTGCCCGCCCCTAGCGTCACCGTCGCGCAGGTCGAGGCCGTGTGGCAGCAGGCCTATGCCGGCCGGCCGTTCGTGACCTTGCTCAAGACGGGCGAGTTCCCCGACACCGCCCACGTGGCCAACACCAACCGGGTCGCCTGCTCCGTCGTCGCCGACGCGCGTACGGGCAACCTCATTATCACCTCGGTAATCGACAATCTCCTAAAGGGTGCCGGTGGCCAAGCGGTCCAGAATCTCAACCTGATGATGGGTTGGGACGAGTCCGAAGGCCTCCGCTGATTTTCCATGTCCATCGAGTTCACCAATGATTCGCCGGGCGTCTCCGACGTGCCCGGCTTCCGCGTCGGCGCTGCCGGCTGCGATATCCGTAACAAGGGTCTCGACCGCCTCGACCTGACGCTCGTCGTCGCCGACCACCCGTGCGCTGCCGCCGGCGTCTTCACGACCAACGACGTGAAGGCCGCTCCGGTGCGTTTCTGCCAGCAGGTGCTCGCCGTCTCCGCGGACAAGATTCGTGGCATCGTCGGTAATAGCGGCAACGCCAACGCCTGCACGGCCGCCCAAGGCGATGCCGACGCCGTCGCGATGGCGAAGCTTGCCGCCGCCGCCGTGGGCGCGCCGAACGACGCTTTTCTCGTCTGCTCCACTGGTCGTATCGGCGAGCTGCTCCCGATGGCCAAGGTCGCCGAGGGTATCAAAGTCTCGGCCTCCCGTCTTTCGCGCGACGCCACCGAAGGTGTCCGCTCCGCCAACGCCATCCTTACCTCCGACACCCGTCCGAAGTCCGTTACCGCGCGCTTCGTCTGGGAAGGAAAGACTGTCACCATCGCCGGTATCGCCAAGGGCGCCGGCATGATCGAGCCCAACATGGCCACGATGCTGGCCTTCGTTTGCACCGACGCGGCCGCTTCGCCCACGGAGCTCAAGACGGCACTGAAGTCCGCTTCGGACCAGTCGTTCAATTGCGTGAGCGTCGACGGCGACATGTCCACCAACGACACCGTCCTGCTCCTCGCCTCGGGCTTCTCGGGCTTGTCCGTGGGCGCGTCCGCCCCCGCCGGCCTCCGGAACCTCTTCCAGGAAGCCCTCGACAAGGTGTGTTTCGCTCTGGCGGAGAAGATCGTCGGCGATGGCGAGAAGATCACCAAGGTCGTGTCCGTGGAAATCGAAGGCGCCCGCACCCGTGCCGACGCCGAGAAGATCGCCCGTGCGATCGGCAACTCCCTGCTGGTGAAATCCTCCTGGTATGGCGAAGACCCGAACTGGGGCCGCCTCGCCGACGCCGCCGGCTATGCCCGGACCGGCCTCGATGAAGCCAAGCTGGACATCTATTACGACGACGTCCCGGCCGTCCTCGGCGGTAAGCCCCTGCCCGAGAATAAGCCCCAGTGGAAGTTAGTCGTGAAGGCCGCCCGTTTCGCCGTCCGATTGAAGCTTAACCTCGGCGACGCGAAGTTCCGGCTTCTGGCCGCCGACCTCACCGACGGCTACGTGAACTACAATAAGAGCGAGTAAGGTTTTCCGTTTACTCACCCGTCCGCAATCCCGACACTCCCTCTCGTAAGATGAGCATTCCTGCCACGCAAAAAGCCGAGGTCCTTCTCGAGGCGCTTCCCTATATCCACAAGTTCCGTGGCTCCACCTTCGTGGTGAAGTACGGCGGAAGCTTCATGGACGACCCGAATCCCGAAGGCCGCGACCGCGTCGCCACGGATATCGCCTTCTTAGCCGCCGTCGGCATCCAGGTCGTCGTCGTTCACGGCGGCGGTAAGGCCATCACCCGGGCCATGGATAAGGCCGGTATCAAATCCGAGTTCCGGGGCGGCATGCGCGTCACCGACGCCGCGACGGTCAAGATCGTCGAAGAAACCCTCAACAACGAGATCAACGGGCAGATCTGCGAATCCCTCAAGGCCCGCGGTGCCAACCCGCTCGGCATGCCGGGCAACCACGTCAATCTTTGCGAGAAGCTCTTCGGTTCTGATGATAAAGGCCAGCCGGTCGACATCGGCTTCGTCGGTGACATCAAATTCGTGAAGACGAAGCTGATCAAGAAAGCTCTCGCTGATGGTCACCTGCCGGTCGTGTCGCCCATCGCGCTCGACGCCGATGACCAAGCTTACAACACGAACGCCGACGTCGCCGCCGCCGCCGTGGCGAATTCCCTCCGTGCCCGCCGCCTCATCTTCATGAGCGACGTTCCGGGCCTGCTGGCCGACGAGAAGAATCCGGAGTCCCTCATCACCACGCTGAAGGTCAGCGAAGTCGATGAACTCAAGCGCAAGGGCGTCATCGCCGGCGGGATGATCCCGAAGGTCGATAGCGCCGTGAAAGCCCTGCGGGAAGGTGTCCGCCGCGTGCACTTCATCGACGGACGCGTCCCGCATGCGCTCCTGCTCGAGGTCTTCACCGACAAGGGCATCGGTACCGAAATCGTCCACGGTTGATGAACGGACCGTCCACAGATTCTGCCGCCGCGAACTACGCGGCCAACGTCGCCCACAACTACGGCGCCCCGCCCATCACGCTCGTGAAGGGGCAGGGGACACACGTCTGGGACGCCGCTGGTAAGTGCTACCTCGATTTCACCTCCGGCATCGCCGTCAACGCCGTCGGCCACGCCCACCCGCATTGGGTCAAGCGCGTCACCGAGCAGGCCGGCAAGCTTGTCCACGTCAGCAACCTCTACCGGAACGAACCTCAGGGCCAGCTGGCCAATGCGCTTTCGCTCCGTTGCGGTCCTGGGCGCGTCATCTTCTGCAATAGCGGCGCCGAGGCCAACGAGGGCCTGTTAAAGCTCGCTCGTCTGCATGGCCAGCGCAAGTCCGGCACAGAAGGCGCCTGCATCGGTGTCGTCGTCGCCGAGAAGGCTTTTCACGGCCGCACCTTCGGCGGCATGTCTGCCACACCTCAGGAGAAGATTCAAAAAGGCTTCCGTCCCTTGCTGTCCGGTTTCACCACCGCGCCGCTCAATGACCTCGAGGCCTGGGACAAGGCCATCGACGCCCAGACCACTGCCGCTGTACTCATCGAATCGATTCAGGGTGAAGGGGGCGTCAATCCCGCCACGCCTGCCTTCCTGCGCGGTGTTGAGCAGCTCTGTCACGAGCGTAATGTACTCTTCATGATCGACGAGATCCAGTGCGGCATCGGCCGGACTGGGAAGTTCTTCGCTTACGAGCATGCCGGCGTGAAGCCCGATGCGATTGCCATGGCTAAGGGCCTCGGCGGCGGTTTCCCCATCGGCGCAATTTGGATGGCACCTCCGCACGACGACCTTTTCCAGGCCGGCTCTCATGGCACCACGTTCGGAGGCGGGCCGCTTGCGTCCACCGCCGGTCTAGCCGTCCTGGAGATCATCGAAGCCGAACAACTCGTTGCGAAGGTGGCGGAGCGCTCCGTCGGTTGGCATGCCGAACTGCGTAAGCTCGTCGAACTCCGCCCTGACCTCGTGAAGGAAGTCCGCGGCGCTGGCTACATGGTCGGTGTCATCCTGAGCATCGACCCGGTCCCTGTCGTCGCCGCCCTGCGCGAGGCCGGCATCCTGACCGCTCCGGCGGGCGGGGTCGCCGTGCGCCTGCTGCCTCCGCTCAATGCCTCCCCCGAGGAGCTGGCCGAGGCTGTGGCGATCCTGCGTCAGGTCCTTGGCGGTTGGAAGGCCGCCTAAGCGGTTTCGACCCTTATTTTCCTCTGTCCAAATAGGGCCGGAGGCCTATGTTCAAACGCTTTCCGAGATGCGTCATTTCCTAAAGGAGACCGACTTGAGCCCGGCCGAAACGGCCCAGGTCTTCGCCGCTGCCGCCGCCCTCAAGGCCGGTCGTGGTAAGTCCGCCGGCAGCGCCCTTGCACACCAGTCCTGGGGCCTGATGTTCTTCAAGAAGAGCACCCGTACCCGTGTCTCCTTTCAAGTTGGCGTTCACGAGCTCGGCGGCCAGCCCGTGATGCTCAATGCCGACGACCTCCAGATCTCCCGCGGCGAAACCGTGGCCGATACCGCGCGCGTCCTTTCGCGTTACCTCCATGGGATGGTCATCCGTTGCCACGAGCATAGCCTACTCGAGGAGTTCGCCCACTGCGGCACGATGCCCGTCGTCAACGCCCTGTCCGACTTCTTGCACCCGTGCCAGTTCATGACGGATATGTTCACGCTCGCCGAACGCTACGCGCCCGGCCGCCCGGAACAGTACGCCGCCTCGCTGAAGGGCAAGAAAGTCGCTTTCCTCGGCGACACCGCCTGCAATATGGCTAACTCATTCGTGCTTGGCGGCGCCGCCCTCGGCGTCGAGATCGCGCTCTCCGGTCCAGCTGGCTACGAGCCTGGCGTCGAGATCCGCGCCCAACTGAAGAAGGACGGCCTGCAGGAGACCTTCACGTTCTCGAGCGACCCTGCCGCCGCCGTGAAGGGCGCCGACATGGTCTACACCGACGTCTGGGTCAGCATGGGCATGGAAGCCGAGAAGGCCGAGCGCCTGCGCACCATGCAGCCTTATCAGGTCAATGCGAAGCTGATGTCCTTGGCGAAGCCCTCCGCCTATTTCATGCACTGTCTCCCGGCTCACCCCGGCGAGGAAGTCTCCGCCGAGGTGCTCGAGAGCAAGCAGAGCATCATCTTCGACCAAGCCGAGAACCGTCTGCACGTGCAGAAAGCCATCCTCGCCCACCTTGCCGCCCACCGCGGTTAATTTTCCATCCTACTAACATGAGCAAGAAGAAGAAAATCGTCCTAGCCTACTCCGGTGGCCTCGACACCTCCGTCCTCCTTTCCTGGATCAAGGACAAGCATAACGCCGAGATGATCGCGTTCTGCGCCGACATTGGCCAGGAAGACGAACTCAAGGGCCTCAAGCAGAAGGCCATGAAGACCGGCGCCTCCAAACTTTACGTCGACGACCTCCAGGCCGAATTCGCCCGCGACTTCATCTTCCCGATGATGCAGGCCGGCGCCATCTACGA
>CALQQQ010000066.1 GCA_943332745.1 Opitutus sp. GAS368
CGCGCGGCGAGCTGGAGCGTGGGACGCAGCTGGTTCCAGAGGCGACCGTAGTCGGTGCGCCCGTCGCTCCCGCGTCGGAGCGAGGCGATCTCTTCGGGCGTGAGCAGTTTGCGCGCGCCGAGGTCCGCAAGGTCGAGGAGGTAGGGATTACCGGCGAAGACGGAGAGCGCTTGGTAGGGCGAGTCGCCGTAGCCAGTCGGACCGAGCGGGCAGACCTGCCACCAAGAGAAGCCGGCGGAGGCGATGATGTCGACGAAGCGGCGGGCCTCGGTACCGAGCGAGCCCACGGGACCATCGCCGGGCAAGGCCGTCGGATGGAGTAGGACGCCGGCGCTACGACGCGGAAACGCTCGACAGGCGAAGGGGTGCGCGATGGCTGCTTCGCTCTCTCGGGCGCCTCCGGAGGCGCTCATCTCAGCGAGCTTTGACGAAGTGTTTCTCGCGCAGGCCATCGAGCCAGGTCTTGACGGCAATTTTCATGCCAATCTGGCGGACCTTGACCTCGATCTCGGCCATTACTTCCGGGTCGTTGACGGAAGCGTAGCCCTTGGGGCGGTTGGCCTCCGGGCTGACGATCACGTAGATGGGCCCGGTGCCGACGTCGAATTTCAAGGGTTCGGAGACCTCGCCTGCCTTGAGCGTCTTGAGCTTGGCATTGACGGTCTCGTTAAGGTTTTCGAGGTTCTGCCAACCAGCGTCGCCACCTTTGGGCGCAAGATCGTCGGTGCTGATGCGCATGGCGACGTCGGCGAAGGTCGGGGTGCCGGTGATGGGTTTGCCGGACACTTTGAAGCGCTGGAGCGTGGCGGCGATCTTCTCCGGGTGCCGGAGCGCATCGGACCAGGCGGCGGCGCGGGCGGCGGTCTCCTCAGGTTTCTCTGCGGCGCCCTGGGTGATTGTGATCTGGCGGAGCTTGACCTGTTCCTTGCGGACGAAGTCGGCCTTGTTCTTCTCGTAGTACTCGAGGATTTTTCCAGGGTTCACGTCCCAGGCGGCGCGCCGAACTTGGCTGACCATGTAATCGAAGATGATGCGGTCCTCGATATACTTGCGATAGGCTAGGGGCGTGGTACCAGCGGCCCGCAGTGAGGCAACGAAACGGTTTCGGTCGCCGCCATAGTCGCGCCGAATGGTCTCTTCGATGTCGGCTTCGATATAGGAGGTAGGCAGCCGCGCGGTGCTGGCACGAAACTCGGCGATGACGAGCTGGCGCTCAGCAATGGAATTGAGCGTCTCTTCAGCGACGTTTTTCATGGCCTTATCGAACTCGGCGTCAGTCTTGGCGGCGGTGCGGAGCTGGCCGGCGATCGGCTCGATTTGGCGCCGGATGTCTGAGAGGGTGATACCGGTTCCGTCGGCATCCGCTTCAATGCGGTCGGCGTGCATCTCGGACCAACGCTTGGCGGCGGTTTCCTGTAATGTTGGTTTCTTAACCTGGGCGGGCACAGCGGCAACGCTCAGGATGAGGAGGCTGGAGAGTAGGAAGGATTTCATCGGTCGGAGGGAGCGGGCAGTCTTGAGAGGAAGCCGCGGATTTCCTTCAGTTTCCGCAGGGGGTCTCGCACGGTCAAGCGGGGAAACCGATTGCCGATGAGAATAGGCTCGGGCGCACGGCCGATGGCGGCAAACAAGCAGCGGATGACGGCCCCGTCGGTCGTCACCGAAACGACACTTTTCTCTTCCGCCAGGCAACGGATCTCCGCGAGGCTGAGCAGGGCCTCCGCTTCGGGCGGGAGTTTGCCGTAGCGGTCCTTAAGCGAGGCCCTGAGCTCAGTGATTTCGGCTGCATCCAGCGCGAGGGCGATGCGCCGAAAGGCCTCGATGCGCAGGCGGGTCTCGGGAATCCAGTCGGAAGGCAGCGTGGCGGTCAGCAACGGGACTTCGCCGTCGCTACTGTTCGTCTGTTCGGTGCCGAGGGCGGCCTGGGTATGGTCGATGAAGTCCAGCTGCACTTCGCACCGGTCAATGACGGCGCCTTTGTCGCCGCGCAGCTTGGCTACGCTGCGGCGGAGGAGCTGGCAGTAGAGGTCGAAGCCGACGGTCGCGACGTGCCCGCTCTGCGCCGCGCCGAGGATGTTGCCGGCGCCGCGGAGTTCGAGGTCGCGCATGGCGATCCGGAAACCGGCGCCGAGCTGGTTGTGCTGCCTGATGGCGGACAGGCGGCGATGCGCCGTGCCGACCAGCGCGGCGTGACGATGCAGGAAGAGGTAGGCGTACGCCTGGCGGTTGAAGCGGCCCACGCGTCCGCGCAGCTGATAGAGTTGCGCGAGGCCGAACCGGTCCGCGCCCTCGATGATCAGGGTGTTACAGTTCGGGATGTCGAGGCCGGTCTCGATGATGGTCGTGCATACAAGCATGTCGTATTCGCCGGCGACAAACGCCGACATGACTTCCTCTAGCTGTCCAGCGGGCATCTGACCATGGCCGACGATGATGCGTGCCTTGGGGAGTAACGCGGCGAGGCGTTCGGCGACGGCCTGAATGGTCTCGACGCGGTTGTGAAGGTAGAAGACTTGGCCGCCCCGGGCGAGCTCGGCCTTCACGGCGTCGCGCACAAGCTTCTCGTCATAGCTGCGCACGATGGTGCGGATGGGGAGGCGCTCGCGGGGCGGAGTCTCGATGACGCTGAGATCGCGCGCGCCGACGAGTGCGAGGTAGAGCGTACGCGGGATGGGCGTGGCGCTCATGGCGAGGACGTCGACCTCGGTGCGCAGCTGTTTGAGCCGCTCCTTGTGACGCACGCCGAAGCGGTGTTCTTCGTCGATGATCACGAGCCCGAGTTTGCCGAAGCTCGTGCCATCGGAGAGCAGGGCGTGCGTGCCAACCACGATGTCGACCGTCCCGGCCGCGGCGCGCGCCCGGACGTCGGCCTTCTGCTTAGCGGTACGATAACCACTGAGGAGCTCGACGGAGACTGGCCAGCGCGAGAGGCGATCCTTGAAGCTTTCGAAGTGCTGCTGGGCGAGAACGGTGGTCGGTGCGAGGATTGCGACCTGGCGTCCACCGAGGACGCACTTGAAGGCGGCGCGCAAAGCGACCTCGGTCTTGCCGAAGCCGACATCGCCGCTGATGAGTCGGTCCATCGGCGCTGGGCGTTCCATGTCGGCCTTCACGTCGATGATTGCGCGCGTCTGGTCCGGGGTCTCGCGGTGCGGGAACGAGCGCTCGAATTCGCCCATCCACGTGTTGTCCGCGTCCTTGGGGTGCGTGATACCAGGCTTGGTCGACCGGGCGGCCTGCATGGCCAGTAGTTGGGCGGCGAGGTCGGCAGTCGCCTTCTCGGCGGCCTTGCGTGATTTCTCCCAGCTCCCTCCGCCGAGCTTGGAGAGTTTTGGGTGGGCGCGGCCAATGCCGATGTAGCGCGTGAGGAGATGCGACTCCCGCACGGGGAGGTGCAGCATCGATTTCTCCGCAAATTCGAGTCCGACGAAATCTTCGGTGCGTCCGTTATGCTCGTGGGCCTTGATACCGCGAAAGAGACAGACGCCTTGCGTCACGTGTACGAGGGCGTCTCCGTCGGCGAGTTCACCGAAGTCGAGCGCGCGGCCGACGGCGGCACGGATGGCGGTGCGGCGACGGGGCAGGACGGCGAGCGGACGCTTACGTCGGCCGAAGAGCTCGCGTTCGGTGAGTAGGAGTAGTCCGTCTTTGAGGAGTCCGGGAAGCTTGCCTGGCGCGATGATTACGCCGCCGCCGAAACGGCCGTGGAGCACGCGCGGTGCGAAGCCACGGATCTTGGTGCCAGCGACGTCGGCGTTAAGGCGATCGACGGAGCCGTCGGTGTCACCCGTGAGCAGGCAAGGGCGCCCGTCCTTTGCCAGCGAGGCAGCGGCGCGGAGCAGGGCGGGTCGCGTGTCGACGCTGTCGGTGGCGGAGCCGATGAGTAGGGATTCGGCGGGCGTGGATTCGAGGGCGAGGGCGGCGTATCCGACCGGAGCGTCATCGGTCTCTTCGAGAACGAGTTCATCAACCTTAGCGGAGTGAAGCTCGGCGCAAAGGACGTCTTCACGGCAGCGGCCGACCGAGACGATGAGCGCGTCGGGTGGCAGGTGGCGGAAGAATGGCGCTTCGGGGGCTGACCCGGAATCATCGCGCGGGGCGCAGATAACGAGGCCGTCGACTTCGCCTTCGCTGCGTTGGGTCGCCGGATCGAAAGGGCGGAGCGACTCGACCGTATCGCCGAAGAGGTCGATGCGCACGGGCATCTGCGCGTTCAGCGGATAGACGTCGAGGATGCCGCCACGGAGGGCATATTCTCCGGGCTGTTCGCAGAGCGCCTCATGGGCGTAGCCGAAGTCTTCGGCGAGACGCTTGGCGAAATCTTGTAAGGCGAGCTTCTCGCCCTTGCGGATGATGATCTCGGCCTTGGCCGTGGCCTCGGGGGCCGGCGATCGGCGGGCGATCGAGCCGGGCGTGCAGGCGATAAGGAGCGGACGCTTCGCGTCGTGGCCGCCATGGCGTAGCAGTGAGAGCACGCCGAGGAGGTCGCAGTCGGCCTCGAAGGCCGGCACGGCGGCATCGGCTTCGGTCAGCGTCCGGGCGACTGGCTCAGCGGCGTTAAGCAACGTCAGGAGCTGCGCGGTCTCTTCCGCGAAGGTCTCGGCTGCGCCGAGGTTCGAGGCGAGGAAGACGATCACGCGGCGCTCGGCGCCTTCCGAGCAGGCGCAGGCCGCCCAAGCGTGCGCGGGCACGCCGGTCAGGGCACGGCGTGGCTGGGCGGACATGACGCTATCGAGGGGGTAAGCCTCGATGCGTCAAACCCAACCCCTCAGTTCAGGACCTCTTCGGCGATTTCGTCCCAGAGCTCGTCGATCTGGGTGGGCTTCTTTACGGGACGGCCGGCTTCGACGAACCAATAGCGGGCGTTGCCGAGATCGCCTTCGATCAGGTGGAGCAGGGCGTGCAGCCACGATCCAATCGGCGTCTCAATATCCTGGGCGATGTGGTGCGCCGCCTCCCAGTCGCCCTTCTTGGTGAACCAGAGGGACTTCGCCTCCAGTGAAAGTCCATCTGGCGGCTTCGCGTCGGTGGCGGCGGAGTCTCTGAGTTGGGCCGGAGTCATGTTCAGCGCGCAGGGTTCAGTCGTGCCAACGCGTCCGAAGCATCCGAAGGCATATCCTTGATCAGCTTGATCGCGAGCTCCTGTCCGGCCTGGACTTCGGCGAGGTTCATATGGCCTTCGATGCTCCGGAGGCTCTCGCGATCTGCTTCTTTTTCTTCAAGCTCGATGAGCACGAGGCGCCAAGCATACGCCTGCTGCAGGTCCCTGGGGGTCCGGTCGCCTGCTTCGTAGCGGTCGGCGAGGATGCGGATTGCCTTAGGGTCGCGGCGCATGGCGGCGCGGGTGTAGTAGTCGACGGTTAGGCGATAGTTCTGCGGCATGCCCGGCTGGCCGACTTCATAGGCCTTGGCCAGCTCGCGTAGCGAGTGGCGGTCGCCGGCGTTGGCGCCACGCAGGAACTGCTTGTAGGCTTCGCCGATCAGCAGATCGCGGTCGGCTAGTTGCTTTGCGTAATCGGACGAGCCTTTGGTCGGCTGGATCGCGTCCGCTTTCGCCTTGGCCAGGTCCCCGAGTACGCGGTAGCCCATCGGCTGTCCTTTGTCGGCGGCTTTGGTCGCCCATTCGGCCGCCTTGGCCTCGTCTTTCTCGACGCCCAGTCCACGAGCATAATAGAGCGCCACCACGCCCATGGCTCGGGCGTGCCGGTTTTGGGCCGCCTTGCTCATCCAGGTGAAGGCGACCTTCTGGTCGTCCGTGATTTGGAGGTCGGGCGGTGCGTACTTGGTGTGCCGCAAGGCGTAGATGTATTGCGCCTGGGAGTTGCCCGCTTCGGCCAGGGCGAGAAGTGTCGTGTCCTTGGCGTCGGCCTGTAGTTCGCTAATGTAACGGTCGTGTAGTTCTCCTGGAATCTGCGCGATCGGGACTTCCCACTGGTTGGAGAGGTCGACGATGAGGATCGTGCCAACGAAGGCGGCGATGGCGTAAGGGCGCAGCAGGGCTATTTTATGGCGCATGGGGTCTCTTCATCCAAGTCGGCGGACGGGTGAAGGCAAGGGGAGTTCGAGCGCTGGCATAGAAGAAGCTTTGGGCAGGCCTTGATTGCCTCCGGCGTTTGGCCATCGTCCCGCCATCACCCCTTCGTCATGCGCCTGCTCGCTTTGTTACTCTGTCTCGTCGCCTTTGCTGAAGATAAACCGCTCGTCCTCGGACATGGCAATCTGCGCTATTCGGTCGACCTGAAGTGGGCTAAAGCCGATCCGGCGGTCGCGCCGATCGTCAACTCCCACGCGCTTGCCGAGGATAAGGCCGGTCGCATCTACCTGGTGACGGATCATCCGAAGAACGACTTCATCGTCTTCGAGAAGGATGGCCGCTATGTCCGTTCGATTAGCGCCGGCCTGGGTGGTGGCCACGGCCTGGAGATCTTCGAGAAAGACGGCGTGGAGTATCTCGTGCACGTCGACTCCGGCTGGCACATGGCCGCCGAAGGCTGGAATCCTTCCGCGGTCGAGGGGCGCATCACGTTGCTGACGACCGAGGGGAAGATCGTGCGGAAGTTCCCGACGCCGAAGGAACTCGGC
>CALQQQ010000067.1 GCA_943332745.1 Opitutus sp. GAS368
CCCAGATGAAGCCCCAGCCGTGGACCTTGCTGGCGGCGTCAGCCGGGAGGTTGAACTGGGCCCAGAGGAACCAGGGGACCACGGTCAGCGAGAGGAGAGCCGTCGCGATCAAGAAGATGGAGGTCACCCATTCGATGCGGTAGATAGGGAAGTTTTTGAACTTCATAGTAGGGGGAGAAAGTAGACCAACCCCCCGATGAGGCGAGAGCAATCAACCACCCTAAATCGGCTAAAAAGTGCGTCTAAATTCGCTTTTTCGGGAACCTTATTCCCGGAAAACGCGCGGAGCCTCTTCGCTTAGTCGCGACGACGGCGACCGATTGAATTCTTCACCGGAATAATGCGCACAGGTTCGCGCGTCTTGATCCAGAGATCGCTCTCCTTGAAAAGTTTTCCGGAGATGCTCTGCACGGCATCACCGAACGACTCGACCGGCAGGCGCTGTCCCTTGGGCGATTCGTTGAAGGCCTTGGCGACCTCGACAATTTTGGCGGAGACTTCCTTGGGGTCATCGTCCTCGAGCAGCTGGACAATCCAGCCGGTGAGATCCTTGGGCAGGCCTTCCTCAGGTTCGCTGACCAGGACGAGCATCTGCTTCTTCGCCGGCTTCTCGCGCTCGACGGAATCCTCGGCCACGGCGTCGCGGATCTGGTTGAGGATTTCGGCGGCAACGCGCACATCGACCCCGCTTGCTTTGAGGATCTTCTGGACGACTTCGATATCTACCTTGGCCATAGGCCCCCAAGAGACTCCAACCACCCCAGCGAGGGAAGCCGGAGTTATTCGCAACACGGTAAAGCCCGCATTTTCAGGTCCCAGGTCTCAGCAGCCAGGAGCCAGGTTCGGGCTTTCGGGTTCAGGTTCGGGGCCCGGGACCTGAAAATGGATTCCGCCAGCTGCCACCCGGGGCTGCCACCCGCCACCCGTAACGGCTTCTATCCCCCATGCTCCATACTCAATAGCCTCATTCAACTCAGCCCTCCATTCTGCCATCCGTCATCTGTCATCTGTCATCCGCCCGCTTGCCTCCCTCCCTCTTTCCCTCTTAACCCCCCTCGTGCCGGAACACACCAAAGTCATGGGCAAGGAATGGGCCGACGCCCGCCGGGCAGCCAACGTGGCCCGTCTGGCCGCGACCCTGGCCGACGCCTTGGTCGGCAGGACGGGCATCACCTTCGAGCTGGGCTGCGGACACGGACACTGGCTGGCCGCTTACGCCGCCGCTCATCCCGGCGAATTCTGCGTGGGTATCGACCTGATCACGCACCGCGTCGAGCGCTCCGTCCGCAAGCAGACACTAGGTAAACTCGACAACGTCATCTTCCTAAAAGCCGAAGCGATGGAGTTCCTCGAAGCACTCCCACGCGATATCGTGCTGCGCAAGGTCTTCATCCTGTATCCGGATCCGTGGCCGAAGAAGAAGCACCACAAGAACCGCTTCATCAACGCCGAGAGCCTCGACCTGCTAGCCAAGCGCGCGGCCACCGGCACACGGCTGCACTTCCGGACCGACGACGCGGATTACTTCAGTTGGACAAATGAATTCCTCGCCGCACACGCCCGCTGGCAGGTGACGCCTGGCGTCCCATGGCCGTTCGAGCAGAAGACGTTCTTCGAAGAGCGGATGAAAGATAAGCGCGACGTCATCGCAGACCTCGCGGATTGATTCTGCTCATATACCTTCTGATAAGTGTCTCATCAGGAGTAGGTAAGAGTACCTAATGCTTTCCCTTGCCTTGCAGGGCTTCATTCCTAGTCATTAAGACGTGAAGTCCTTCCGTCACACTCGCATTACTTTCACCATCGGTCCAGCCACCGAATCGGAGGCCCAGTTGGAAGCGATTATCAACGCGGGCGCTAACGTAGTCCGCCTCAACATGGCCCACGCTGACCACGCCTGGGTTCGCACCACCGTCGAACGCGTCCGGATGGTCAGCCGCCGCATGAAAAAGGAACTTGGCGTGATGATGGACATCAAGGGCCCGGAGATCCGGACCGGCGCCCGCAAGGAATCCACCCAGCTCACCGTGGGGCAGGTCGTCGACGTCACTGGCTCGGACACCGCCCAGGCTGAAGGTGAGATCCTCGTCATCCCCACCAATTACCCGAAGATGATCAGTGCTGTGCCCGTGGGCGGCGTCGTCTTGGTCGACAACGGTCTGATTCAGCTTCGCGTCCTTGAACAGAAGATGGATCGCCTCCGCTGCAAGGTCGAGCAGCCCGGCCCTCTCGGCAGCCGCCGCCACATCAACCTTCCCGGCGTCAAGGTCGACCTCCCTGCCCTCACCGACAAGGACCGCGCTGACGTCGCCGTCGGTTGCGAAGTCGGTGTCGACTTCTACGCCCTCTCGTTCGTCCGCGAGGCCGCCGACGTCTACGCGCTGCGCACGTTACTCGCTCAACACGAGTCCAAGGCGCACATCATCTCGAAGATCGAAGACCAATCCGCGATCGAACATCTCGGTTCGATCCTTGAGGCTACCGACGCACTCATGGTCGCCCGCGGTGACCTCGGCATCGAGATCCCTTACGAGACCTTGCCGCTCATCCAACGCCGCGCGGTCGCTATGGCCATCGCCTGCCGCAAGCCGGTGATTGTCGCCACGCACATGCTGGAATCGATGATCCACAACCCGGTCCCGACCCGCGCCGAAGTGACTGACGTCTCGAACGCGGTGCTCGAGATGGCCGACTCGGTCATGCTCTCCGGTGAGACCACCACGGGCAAGCACCCCATCCGCTGCGTCGAGGTGATGACCCGCATCGCCAAGACGACCGAGAACGAGCTCCCGCGTGTGCTTTCGCCTGAACAACCCAACGAAACTCCGAAGATCAAGCTCCTCCGCGCCGCCGCCGGGCTCGCCCAGGACCTTGGCCACACGGGAATCATCGCATTCACGCGCAATGGCGACGTGCCTCGCACCCTTTCCTCCCTTCGCACCGTGGGTTGCCCAATCTACGCGTTCATGGAAGAAGAACACGTGCACCGGAAGATGAGCCTCCTCTGGGGCGTCGAGTCCTTCCAGACGAAGTTCGCGCCCAAAGCCGAGGACAACATCACGCTGGCGCTCATCCGTCTACGCGACGAAGGCTACTGCGTGCCCGGCCAGATGCTCGTCATTGTGACCAACGTCATTCTCGGCCCGACCGTCATCGATTCCGTCCAGCTCCGCTGCGTGCCGGCCATCGAAGCACCGAAGGTGTAACGAGGTAGGGGCAGCACCACGTGCTGCCCTAGGTGCAAAGGTGCAAATCGGCCTGCGGCCTGTGCAAAGGTGCAAAAGTGGGATGCAAGCTTCGGGTGGCGGTTGGCAGGCCCAGGTGGCAGGTGGCGGAAGTTTTAAACTCAAAGGGAAACCGGAGACCGGATGATTGGCTGGGGGCACATAACTTCGGGTCCCAGGTCTCGGCTACAGGTTCAGGTGCGGGTGCGGGTACGGGTGCGGGAATCAGGCCCGGGACCTGTACCCGCACCTGAACACCTGAAACTGATACCCGACGGCCGAGACCAGGGACCCGAAAATGAATCTGCCGCAGCATCCTTTCCGGTTTCCGGTCTCCCCTTGAGTTAGCTGCCTTCCCAATCGCCACCTCCTAACCACCTATCTGAAAATACCTTCGCGCCAGCGCCTGCGTACCAGAATCCCCTTCGCCGGCCGCGACGACCTCGCCGTAGAGTTTCGCGGCTAGCTCGAGGCCGGGTAGCCTGATACCCTGCTCCTTACAGACGTCCAGGGAAAGGCCGATGTCCTTGACGAAATGCTTCACGTAGAAGCCCGGGGCAAAGTCGCCCTTGAGCACGCGCGGCGCGAGGTTGAGCAAGGCCCAGCTCGAAGCGCCGCCGCCGGAGATTGAGCGGAGCGTGGTCTCGAGATTCAGGCCCGTGGCGTGGGCGAACGCCAGAGCTTCGGACATCGCAATCATGCCGGACGCGATGCCGATCTGGTTGGCGAGCTTGCAGAGCTGACCGGTGCCGGGACCGCCCTGGAGGACGATTGTCTTGCCCATCGCGGCGAAAAGCGGCTGGGCGAAATCATAATCCTTCTGGGCCCCGCCGACCATGATGGTGAGCGTGCCTTCGCGTGCGCCTCGGTCGCCACCTGAGACCGGAGCGTCGAGCGGGCCGAAACCCTTGGCTGCAGCCTCGGTGGCCAGCGAGCGAGCGAGCGCCGGGCTCGAGGTGGTCATGTCGATGAGCACGCAGCCCGTCTTCGCCGTGGACATGAAACCCTGCGGGCCACGCCAGACTTCCTCGACGTCGTTCGGGTAGCCGACCATCGAGATCACCGCGTCGACACCTTTGGCGGCGTCGGCTGGCGAGGCGGCCCACTTCGCGCCGAGCACGAAGAGGTCATCGGCCTTGGCTTTCGTGCGGGTGTAGACCGTGACCTCATGGCCGGCCTTGAGCAGGTTAGCCACCATGCTCTTACCCATCACCCCAGTGCCGACGAACGCGATTTTCATACGGTGAGTGAAAGGAAGGAAAGGCCCGGAGGCAAACTGGGAGACAAACCACACGGCAGTGAGGATTGCCTTGGGTAGGGACGGCTCTCCGAGCCGTCCGAACGCGAGCAAATCAGATTCTCATCGGGCGAACGGCGGGCTCGGAGAGCCACGCCCTACCCAAGACATCCCGAGACCGCTTGCCCTCCCCCGACGAATCCCCGAGCCTGTCGCCATGTCCTCGGCGCCCCTCACCGTCAGCGAACTCTCCGATGTCCTCAAGGGCACGGTGAACCGCATCGGGACGGTCGAAGTCGTCGGCGAGATCTCGGGCTACAAGCACTACTCGTCGGGGCACCATTACTTCTCCATCAAGGACAGTGGCGCCACGCTTGCCTGCGTGCTGCTCAGCTACCAAGCTCGCTGGGTGAAGTTCCCGCTCGGCGACGGCGTGAAGGTCATCGTGAAGGCCAAGGCCGACATCTACGCCCCCTCTGGCAAGCTCTCGCTGATGGTCGACTCGATGAAGCCGGCTGGCGAAGGCGACCTGTTCCAAAAGTTCAAGGAACTGCAGGAGAAATTAAAAGCCGAAGGTCTGTTCGACGAAGCGAACAAGCGCCCCCTGCCCGACTTCCCCAAGGTCGTCGCGTTCGTGACCTCGGAGAGCGGCGCGGTCTGGCACGACTTCACCGAAGTGCTCAAGACCCGTGGCTGGAGCGGCACGGCCTGGCTCGTACCCGCCCGCGTGCAGGGAGAAACCTGCCCTGGGTCTGTGACCAACGGCCTCAAGCTCGCCAACGCCATCCCCGGCATCGACCTCATCGTCGTCGGTCGAGGCGGAGGCTCGATGGAAGACCTCTGGGGCTTCAACGACGAAGGCCTCGTGCGCGCCGTCCGCGCCAGCAAGACCCCGGTCATCTCGGCCGTCGGCCACCAGACGGATTTCACGTTATGCGACTTCGCCGCCGATAAGCGCGCCGAGACGCCGACCGCCGCGGCCGAGCTCATCGTCTCCGGCCAGATCAAGCTGCGCGAAAAGTTGAAGCTCCTCGCGGCTGAGCTCGCCCGCCACTCCCCGAAGGCGAAGCTCCAGTCGCTTTTCCAAGACCGCGATCTCCTTAATGAACGCCTTGATGGCGCGGCGCAGGAGGTCGTGGCTGAATACCGCCATCGCCTCTCCGAGCTCGGTAGCGAACTGCATCGCCTCTCGCCGAAGGCACGTCTCGGCGTCACGCGTGAGAAACTCAATCAACTCGGCAAGCGGTTACAATCGGCCGGTTTCGAGTCCATCCTCTCCCGCGGTTACTCGATCGTCCGCGCCGAAGACGGCACCGTCATCTCGTCCAGCAAGGGCGTGACCAAGGGCCGGAAGCTCCGCCTGAAGTTCAACGACGGCGAAGCGGGCGCGACTGGCGGGTAAGGAGAGACCATGAAAAAAGGACAGCACGTGGTGCTGTCCCTACCTCTAGCCCTGCCCCGGGCCCTAGCCCTCTGATCGGCCGAAAGGCCGATCAGTAAGCCTTCGCCATCACCACGCGGCGGGCGCTGGGCTCGCCGGTGACGACGCACTTGCCCGGCTCGTCCTTAGCATCGAGCGGGATGCAGCGAATGGTGACCTTGAGTTCGTCCTTGAGGCGTTTCTCGACAGCCTTGGAGCCGTTCCAGTGACACAGCGCGAAACCACCATGAATCTCCGGACGCTCCGGGGTCTTAGCGGTAAAGTAGGCCTTCAATTCTTCGAAGGTGTCGATCTCGCGCGTGTTGGCGGCGCGGTGCGCCTTGGCGCGGGCGAGCAGGTTGTCCTGGATGGACTGGAGGCGTTCGACGACGGTGGCGACGAATTCGGCGCGCGGGATACCAGCCTTCTCGCCGGTGTCGCGACGGGCGACGAAGACGGCGTTCGCCGCGAAGTCGCGCGGGCCGACCTCAACGCGCAGGGGGACGCCCTTCTTGATCCAACCCCAGGCCTTGTCGCCGCCGCGGATATCGCGGTTATCGACGGTCACGACGACCTTACGGTCGTGGAAGCGCTGGGTGGAGAGCTCCTTCTGGAG
>CALQQQ010000068.1 GCA_943332745.1 Opitutus sp. GAS368
CCGACGCAGAAGTGGATCCGCTTCGAGCTCTCGGCCGTCATCGGCGACGCCGTCACGGGTCGCTGGAACTTGAAGGTCACGCCGGAAGGCGGCGCGACCCAGGAATTCAAAGGCCTCCCCTGCCGTCACCCGGACATGAAGACCCTCGATTGGGTCGGCTTCATCAGCAACGCGAACGAGAAGACCGAGTTCTACCTCGACGACCTCGCGATCCTGACGGACGACCCCGCCCGCTGATCACTTGGCGGGCTTCGGGTTCTCCTTGAAGAACCGGACGATCAGCTCGGTGGAGCCCTTGGCGTATTCGTGGCCGCCCGTATGGATGCCCGTCACGAGAGGCGCACCTTTGGACGAAGCGAAGATTGTCGCGTTCAAAACGCCCTCTTTAGCCCAAGGCTTACCTTCTTCGGCGCAACCATTGAAACGACGCACCGCGGCGAAGGTGGCCTGCTGCCAGGTGAACTTGACGAGCGGGTCCTTTTCTCCGGCGACATGGATGACCGGCATCGGTGGCAAAGACTTGGAGTCGGCCCGCAAGCCGCCCGCGACGGAGCCGACCGCGGCGATGATTTCCGGGCGAGCCTGCCAGAGCAGATAACTGAAGGCCGCTCCATTGGAATGGCCCATGGAGTAGATCCGGCGGTCATCGACCGCATACTGCTTCTTCAGGTCGGCCAGGATGGCATCGAAGAGATGGATATCGCGGTCGCCCTCGCCGCCGACGGTCGTCTGCCAGCCCGGCATACGGCCTTCCTTGTCGACGAGCGGCGAGACGGTCGGGAGCCCCTGCGGGAAGACGAGGAGCGAGGTCTTATCGGCCTGATCATAGCCCCACTTAGCGGCGGAATGGGTGGAGCGTCCGCCGTGGCCATGCCAGCAGAAAACCAAGGCGACCTGACCGGTCACGGCGGCCGGCACGCGGACCAAAGCCGTCCGCTTGATACCATCGACCGTCCAGGTCTTCTCGACAAACCCTTCCGGAGCCTTGGCCGACAGCAACTCGCGGAACTTACCCTGAGCGGACAAGGAGACCGCACCGAATAGGGAGAGGCAAAGAATCAGGAAAAGTCGCATAAATAAAAAGGGCTCCACGATATAACACCGGGAAGCCCTTCAAGGTTGCCGGCGGACCGGATTATTCGCGACGACCCGCGAAGAGGCGAATGACGTAGAAGAGCAGCGTGACGAAGGAGGAGAACAGGACGAAGGCCGCGGCGACATGCTGGTCGGTCTCCATGGTGTTCTTGATCTCGTTCGTCTGGTAAAGGATGACGGTGGCCATCAGGACGATCATCGCCACGGAGAACCAGGTACCGAGCGACCAGCCAGCGAAGAGCGAGACGATGACGATACCGAGGGCGCAGATGCTGCCGATGACGATGGCGACCTTGAGGAAGGAGAAGTCGAGGTTCGTCATGAACACCACCGCCGTCAGGGCGATCACGAGGGCGCCGGTGGCCATGCAGGCCGGGACGAGGATCTCGCCAGGGTTGCCCTTGGTGACGATTGCGGTATAGTAGATGAGGGGGACGAAGATGAGGGCCTGCAGGAGGACATAGATGCCCAGACCGGCGTATTGCGCGGCGCGGGAGGCGCGGTTGAAGGCCAAGGACTGGGCGGCGGTGGTGCCGAGCCAGAAGAGGACCATGACGCCGAGGATACCCCAGGAGCCGATGCCGGCGATGGCGCGCATGAACGTCTCGGCGATACCGGAAACGAAAAAGCCGTATAGGGCGAGGGCGAAGGCGGCGAACGAGGCGGCCACGAGGCCGTAGGTACGGCGGAAGAAAGCCGCGCGGTCGGAGGCCGGGGCGTCAGCGACGATGAAGGGATTGGATTCCATGCCCTCCATCTTACCCCTTTCCCCCGGCAGTCAAGTCCGCCCCATCCTTCACCGGTTACGAAACCGCACCGAAATTATCCTGTAACGCCTCCCCAGATGCGCCGCAGGATGTTCTTCCGCTACGCGCTGGACGATTAATTCGCAGGTACAGCGTCCGCTTGGCCCCATAGCTTGCCCAATGACCTTAAAAGTATCCCCTCTCACTGTCAGCACAGGTGCCCACGCCTCAAGGAGATCTCCCACGCTCAGATGGACAGGTAAAGCCGGCGAGGTCGTCGCAAACGGCGCATTGATTCCAGCCGAAACCAAAGCCTGCTCCAGAAGTCCTGAGCTCCCGAAAGCTTGGAGCGAAGCATAAGGCCAGCCATGGGTTGGCTGGAGTTCGACAATCCGGCGGGCTAGTTCGGCTAAACGCGGTTCCTCAAGTTTACGCACACACTGTTGACCAGTCAGACCTAGGAAAGCCGACGACGGGAGCAACTCCGCGCCACCATCGCTGAGATCGACCTCAGATAAGGCTCCCCACTTAGTCAAAGGCGCACCCGATGGCCTGGAGAAGAACAGAGCTCCTCGAAGCGGCGATGGGTCGAAAGGGCCACCCGCATCAGAAGCCCACGCCCCCATCGAATCGCGCAGAAAAGCCTCCCACGCTGCTGGATCGCGTGAATTGACATTGAACGGACCGATCACCTGAAGTCCGCTCGCCGCCTGAGCGGAGTCCGCGGAGACCAATGGATCGGCCGCAATGAGGAAAGGGTTATGCGAAATTACACCAGTTTCCTTCACGGCGAGAGCCGCTCCAAAGAAGGATGAGTCCATGGACTCCAGCCAAGCCTTCGAGCCGGGTGCCTCCAGATGCCGCAACGTTCCCACCGAGACACGTGGCCAGGCTGGGACATCCTTCAATCGCACCGAAGCGAACGCGCCGACCTGGGCGGCATCATGACGGTTGGCGCTTAGATCCCAGAGCGGCCCCGCCAAAGGCGAGGCATCATGATCGAGTACGTCCAAGGCCGATAGGACGGGGTGATCAATCGTCCATTCGGCCGCATCGGCCGGATTAGCTAGATTCCAGTGGACCTTCGCATGTATTTGAGATGCTGCGGACCAAAGTTCCTGGGGCGACCGCGGACGCAGCCGGATTCGCAGACACGCCCGACGTTCCTCGATGACGTAACCAGAACTATCCTCACGGGAATAATCCTCGCCTGTGGTACGAATCAGAAAATCCGGAAAGACAATACCCTCGAGGGCGATGAGCGGTGTAGCGGGATAAGCAGCGATGGCCTCATCCCGCGCCGGCTCGCCCGCGTAAGGCCGGAGGCGCAGCCCGACCTTACCCCGGAAGCGAACGGCAATTTCGATACGATCCGTCGGCAGAAAAATCGTCGGGTCAGGTCGCCGCCAACCAGCACCATGATTCGTCCGATCCAGTTTCCAGGTCATCTTTGACAAGACGCGCGCTAACCCCTGGGGTTGGATCTCGGGCGAAGGACTCACCGAAGCGTACACCTCTCCCGGAAGTAACCCGCGCGTATTCATACCATGAGTAGAAGTATCGGCCACCTCAGACCAAAACCATAGCCCGCGCTCACGGAGACCTTGCCGGATGACGCCAAAATCTTCCTGCGGGCAGTCATCCAAATCCACGACAAAAGAACTCTGGGCGTCGAGGTTCGTCACGGTGACCTCAGGTGAGCCGACGACCTCGACCAAGAACATTTTACCCTGGGAGGCCGCGAGGAGCGGTACCGTCAGCGGATTCCAGAGCACGACGGAACCGTGAAACCGAAGTCGGTGTCGACCATCGTTCCGCGAATTAAAGAATCCCAGGCTCAACCTGAGATCCGTCAACACGGGCGCGAGATCCAGTGAGCGCGCCTCGTCATGGACCCGGCGCAACGGATAACCCTTGGCAGGAATCTGCCCGAACGCGGGAGTTCCCATCGCTTCAGCGAGGGGATTACCAACACTCGTCCGCAAAGTTACGCCATCAGATAGATTTCGCCTCCAGCCGCCGCGAACCGAATCAGTCAGGAGCCCGCGCACCTGCCAGGACGTACCGGTCGCGACAGCTGGAATGAAGAACTCACGACCCGCTACTTCCAACGCCACCCGCTGCGCGGCGCTGACGCCTTCCGGTAATGCATGCGGCAGCTTGGCCCTTCCAGCGGAAGTGCGGGCCCAGGCTGAGGCCTGCAATGCCGCTATATGCGTCGCTGCTGCATCTTGAGACAAAGACAGGTCCGTCGCCGTCCAATCACATCGGAGCACGCCATCGGAATGCTCACCGTGGAGCACATGGGATCCGGTTTTATTAACAATACTCAAGGCGGACCCTTCCGGCACGAAGGTATACGCGACGTCCGGACCAGACTGAGCAGCGAGCTCAGAAAGACCAACGATTGCCGTATTTTCCGCAGCTTGGCGAAGACTGCGCGTAGAGCTATAAACTTGGGCATGCCGTGCCTCCACCGTCACCAAGGAAGCCAGACTGATGACCGTCAGGGCGAGGGTCGCCATCAACATCAGCGCGACCAACAAAGCTAATCCTATTCTCTTATTCATTGATGAGGGATAAGCCCTATCGTCTTTCCATTGATAATATTCGCGCAAATCCGGAGATATCCCATGTAACACTCCTATGAAGACACCACTACGTAAAATCCGTGTCACTCGTCTGGTCGCTGGCCCGACAGAGTTGATGACTCCAAAGAGGCCATCCTTCCCGCACTCAGCCGAAGTCAAGAAGCGCGTGCTCGTGATTGAAGACCAGTCGGCAGTCTGCGACTTAGTGGCGGAGATGGTACACGCCCACCCGCGTTGCGTCTCGGTCGGTACGGCCTCTGAAGGCTTGAGCGCCGTGGAACTCGCCTTGGAACTCCGACCGGATATTCTGATCCTCGATGTCATCATGCCCGGTGTCGGCGGCATCGAGGTCCTCCGTCGACTCGGCGGTAGCCTGCCCGGGATGAAGGTGCTGATCTTCTCCGGTAAACAGGAGCCGCATATCGTCCGCGCACTCATGCAGTCCGGCATCCATGGCTTCGTGAACAAGAACGGCCCGCTCTCCGAGCTCCGCAAGGCGCTCGATGCCATCGCCCTCGGTAATACCTGGTTCACCGAAGATTTCAGCCGTACGGTCCGCCTCGCCCTCGCCTCCCCCTCCCACCTCGTCGAAGGTGTGATCGATCAGTTGACCCCCCGGGAACGAGAGATCGCGGTGCTCATCGCCAAGAGCCACAGCAGCAAAGAGGTCGCCCACCAACTGCACATCAGTATCAAGACCGCCGAGAACCATCGGGCTAACCTGATGCGTAAGCTGGGTGTCCGGGATGTGGCCGGACTAGTCCGCTTCGTGGTCCGCCAAGGCCTAGTCGACCCCACGGCGGAATAAGATTGTTACCAGCGAACGCCCTTTTGCGTTCGCCTGCGGCGGGGAGGAGGCCAGAATCATCGACACTCCCCAATGAAGACAACTTCCCGGAAGGCGAAATCGGTCGTGGTCGTGGAAGACCAGACCGCCATCTGCGAACTGATCATCGAGATGCTCGAAGCCCGCGGCATCTATCGCGTCCTGGGCTCGACGGACGACGGTAACGAAGGCCTGGCTCTGGCGAAACAGCTCAAGCCGGACATCCTCATCCTCGACATCCTCCTGCCCGGCATCAGCGGATTGGAAGTCCTCCGCCAGTTGCACGAATCCCAGCCCGAACTCAAGGTGCTGGTCTTCTCCGCTAAATCCGAGAAGCAGCTTGCCCGCGGGCTTCTCAAGGTCGGCGTCCGTGGCTACGTCCCGAAGAGCGCCCGCCTCTCCGAACTCCGCCAAGCGGTCGATGCCGTCGCTGCCGGCGATACCTGGTTCAGCGAAGCCTTCCAAAAGGCCATGGCCGATGCCCTCACCGCGCCGGAAAGCGAGGTCGACGCTAAGGGCACGACGCTCACGGAACGCGAGAAGGAGATCGCAATCCTGCTGGCCAAGAGTTTCTCGAGCAAGGAAGTGGCCGTGAAACTCGACATCAGCGCCAAGACGGTCGAGAACCACCGCACGAACCTGATGCGCAAACTCGGCGTCCACGATGTCGCCGGGGTCATCCGCTTCGTGGTACGCCAAGGCTTCTACGACCCGTCGGACGGCTGAACTGGTCAGTAGTCGAAGCGGGCCTGGAGAATGTAGATGACGCCCTTCTCGACCCGGTAGACCAGACGATGCTCGAGCGTAATACGTCGAGACCACCAGCCCGAGAGGTCACCCTTCAAGGGCTCAGGTTTGCCCACGCCCTTGAAGGGCGCCTTGGCGATGTCCGCCAAGAGGCGCTCGATTCTTTCATAGGTATGCGGCTCCTCCTGCTGCCAGTGCGCCCGATCCTCGAGCGCCCCTGCTGACCAACGGACCTCAACCACGGGGAGCCTTCTTGAATTTACCGGCCTTGAATTCGGTCAGGCCCTTGCGAAGACGGTCGGCGTTGCGAGGCGAGGATAGCAGATGGAAGGTCTCGGCCATCGCGGCGTATTCGGCGGCATCCACGAGCACGACGGACGCGGCCCCGTTCCGGGTGATCGCCACGGGCTCGCGGTCGGCATTGGCCGCCTCCATGAGGCTGGCGAGCTGATTGCGGGCGTCGGTATAGG
>CALQQQ010000069.1 GCA_943332745.1 Opitutus sp. GAS368
AACACCCTCGTGGTTTTCACATCGGACAATGGCTGCTCGCCAGCGGCCAATATCTCTGAACTCCAGAAGGCCGGCCATGAGCCGAGTTACGTCTACCGTGGCCATAAGGCCGACCTTTATGAGGGTGGTCACCGCGTTCCGTTCGTCATCCGCTGGCCCGCCAAGGTGAAGGCGGGGGTCTCATCGGCTCTGGTCGGCCAGATCGATTTCCTCGCGACGTTCGCCGAGATGACGGGTGCTAACGTGCCGATTGAGATGGGCGAAGATAGTGTCAGTTTTCTTCCGGTCCTGCGTGGCGATAGTGGTGAGGTTCGCCAAGGCATCGTCAGCCAGTCCATTAACGGAAGCTTCGCAATCCGTGACCGCCAGTGGAAGCTCTGCCTTAGCGCCGGCTCTGGGGGTTGGAGCACGCCGCGGCCAGGTCCGGAAGAAGCGGGTCTGCCTGCGGTGCAGCTTTACGACCTGTCGAAAGATCCCGGTGAGCGGAATAATCTTCAGGCTGAGTTCCCTGAGCGTGTCGCCGCGATGAAGGCCGAGCTCGAGAAGATCATCGCCCGAGGACGCAGTACGCCTGGCACCGATCTCTCGAACGACGTCGCCGTGCAGCTCGTCAAGAAAAGCCCTGCGGGCAAAGCCAAGGCTAAGAAGTGATCAGTCGGCCAGCTGCGCGATCAGCTTGAGCGTCTCGAGCGGCGCCTTGTGCGTCTTCGCGGCGTTATGCAGGCCAGGGGGCAGCAACTCGATCGCGATGGACTTCAGTTCTTCCAGACGGGCGCAAAGTTTGTCGAGGGACGTGTCGGCTTCCTTTTCGTCGGCCCAGACGTCGTAGATGGTCACCATCTCGCCAGGCTTATCGCCGTCGATTTCGCCTTCGCCGACCTCGTAGTCGCAGTCGAGGAGTTCGTCCCAGAAGTTGGCGTCGAGGTCGAGGGCGTCCTCGAGCTCGTAGAGGCGGATGCCGCTCATCCACTCGTTGAGCAGGGTGAAGGCGTCGCGATGGGCGGGGAGGACTTCGGTGAAGGTTTCCCGGATGCCGACCGCGATGAGTGTGAGGCCGTCAACGGTGTCGCCCAGTTGCGGGCCGTCGAAGGGAGGAGTCGGTTCGGAGGACATGCGGAAAAGGGATGTGGGGCGGGGCCGGAAGCGCCAGCCAATTGTGCCGTTCAGGCTTTGGCGCTAATGCCAGCGAGGAGCTTCTCGAGGCCTTGCCCGTAGCGGACATAGGAGTCGAAGCGTTCCTGGGGCGACGCTTTGGTGCCTTCGCCGAGGTGGACGATGCTGGCGACGTGCGGCTCAATCGAGACGCCCGCCTTGTAACCGTTATGTATCAGGTCGGTAAGGATCTCACAGACGAGAGCGTCGCCTTCGCCGGCATAGGTGAATGCGCTGCTCTTGCCGCCGGCTGGATTGCGTCGGCAGTCCTTAATGTGGACGTATTCAACGTAGGGTAGGATCTCGCGGTAGAAGGGCATCGTCTCCTGGCCGTAGGAGACTGTGTTACCGATATCGAAGAGGTAGCGGACGCTCGGATGGTCGACGCTTTCGATGAAGCGGCGGGCATGCGTGCCGGATAGGCCTCCCCAGCCTTCGCAGTTCTCGTGGAGTAACATGATGCCGCCGTCGGCGGCGAGCTTCGCCATCTCCTTATAGCGGCGGACGCCTTCGTCGCGCCAAGCGTCTTCAGTGACTTCGCCGCGGACCCAACTCATCGTGCGCACGAACTTGGTACCGGTGCGCTGCATGCGCGGGATGAGCACTTTAAGGTCCGCGAGGTCGGTGGCGAAGTCTCCGGTGATGGGTCGGCTCCAGTTGCCGATGGCGGAGGCGTAGCTGCTGACACGCATGCCGGCGGCTTCGATCTTCTCGAGGGCCTGCTTGAACTCGTCGGCGCTCACGGCGGGTCCGGAGAACTGTTTGCCGTTGAGCAGGCGGAGCTCGATGGCCGACCACCCGAGGGCTTTATGCGCGGCAATCTGGCCGTCGATGTCATCAGCGGCTTCATCGGCGAGGCCGGAGAGGGGGAAGGGGGACATGGCGGAGGAGAGGAGGACTGAATTGATGGCTGAATCGAGGACTGAATCGAGGTCTGAATTGAAAACGAGACAGGGGTTCGGCTTGCGGGAGTGAAGTAATGAGCGGATAACTTCCTTATGAGATTCGCCCCAATCTTGCTCTGTTGGTCCGTCCTGTGCCTCGCGGCGGAGCCAGCTCGTAAACTGAAGGTCTTCATTCTGGCTGGGCAGTCGAACATGGAAGGCCAGGCGGTCGTCGACCTGACGGGGAAGAGCTATAACGAAGGGAAGGGCACTTTGGCCGAAGTGATGGCTCGCCCCGGTAATGCCGAGCGCTACGCCCACCTTCGGGACAAGGATGGCAAGTGGGTCGTGCGTCAGGACGTCTGGGTGCGTTACCAGCGCGAGAAGCAGCCTCTCCTGTCTGGCGGATTATCGGTCGGCTACTCCGTGTATGGTGATAAGCACCATTTCGGGCCGGAGTTCCAGTTCGGCCATGTCGTCGGTGAAGCCTATCGCGACCAGGTTCTGCTCATTAAGACGTCATGGGGAGGCAAGAGTCTGTTCCGGGATTTCCGGCCGCCCAGTGCGGGCGGCGAGGTCGGGCCGTACTACCTCAAGATGGTGGCCGAAGTCCGTGAGGCTTTGGCGAACCTGAAGAAAGATTTTCCGACTTACGATGGCGCGGAGGTCGAGCTTGCCGGTTTCGTCTGGTATCAGGGTTGGAATGACGGCGTGAATCCGAAGACCGCCATCCCGGAGTACGAGCAGAACCTAACGCACCTAATCCACGACGTCCGTAAGGAGTTCGGTGTAACGAAACTCCCCATCATCGTCGGCGAACTGACGGGTGCGTGGGTCGATGCCCCGCAGGAATGGACAGCCTTGCGCAAGGCCCAGGCTTCCGTCGCCGAGCGACCTGAATTCAAAGACAACGTGATCTTCGTGCCCACCCGCACCTTCGTGCGTAAGCCCGAGGACTCGCCGAATCCGGGTCATGGCCATCATGAGTTTGGCAATGCCGAGACCTGTTTCCTCGTTGGCGATGCCCTCGGTAAAGCCGCCGTGCAGATGGCGGGCCGAGATCGCCAAGTGCGTTCAGTGAGGGGCTGGACGTTGCGGATCGACGAGCGCCTCATCGCGAAGGATGCCGCCATGGTCGAGAAGGCTGTCGTCCTGCTCGATGCGCAGCTCGCCAAGGTCGAACGGCTCGTTCCGGCTAAGGCCGTGGAGCGGCTCCGCTCCGTGCCGATCAACTTTACGCAGCCCTATGTCAGCGGACGGGGCACGGCCGAGTATCACGGCGGATTAGCGTGGGTGAAGCAGGTGGGCCGCGAGATCGCTTTGGCCAAGGCGATTGAGTTTACCAATGTGGACCGACTCGAGCCCGAGATCCGGCGCATGCCAGTGCTCGTCCTGCACGAGCTCGCGCACGCCTACCACGACCAAGTCGTCCCGGGCGGGTATCAGAACCCCGACATCCTTACAGCCTATCGTCAGGCCAAGGCCGCTGGGACCTATGACGCCGTCAAGCGCTGGACTGGTGAGAAGTTCGTCGACAAGCCCACCAAGGCTTACGCCATGACTAACCAGATGGAGTATTTCGCCGAGACCACCGAGGCCTATTTCGACCGCAACGACATGGAGCCCTTCGACCGTGCGGAACTTAAGGCCAAAGATCCGACGGTCGTACCGGTGCTTGAGCAGCTCTGGGGTCTGCGCTGAGTTTAGTCAGCGCGGTTCCAGGCCGGCGGCGCGCATCGCCGTGGCGTGGACGGCGATGTCGTGATTGGCGGACCAGGCGAAGGCTCGTCCGCGCAGGACGCGAGCCAAGTCACGGAACTCTTCGTCATAGCGGCCTTTGGGAACCTCTAGAGCAAAGGAGTTCTCGCCTTTCTTGAACCGGGTTTCGACGCCCATCACTTTGACTCCGTTCACTTCGCGACAGACCTTGGTCGTACCGCGGGCTTCGTCCAGCCGCAGGATTCCTTTGCCGGATTCCAGCGGGCTGATTTCTATCGCCCCGCGGGTGCCACGGACTGCGATGGAGCGGTGTGGTCCCCCGAAGGGATCGGCATGGTTGCAACGAATCGTCACCGTGGCCTTGGGGTAGGAAAGGACGGCTAATTGGTTGTCAACGAACGGGTCTTGCGGCGCGCGGGTCGCGTTGCCGAAGGCCTGGACTGAGGTCGGTGGACCCATGAGCGTCACGAGCGTGTCCACCAAGTGGCAGGCGAGCTCGTACATCCCGCCGCCCGGCAGTTGGGCGAAGCGCTTGCGCGTGCCTTCGTCGAGCAGCTTGCCCATCGAGGCATCGATTTCCATCACTTCGCCGAGCCAGCCTTCTTTCACGGCGCGTACGAGAAGCTGGATCCCTGGATTATAGCGCAGCATATAGCCCATCTGGACCGTGAGTTTCCGCTCGGCGGCGTAGCGACGGAGCGCCACGAAGTCGGCGTGTTTCTCGGCGCCTGGCTTGTCGAGATGGATGTGCTTGCCGGCCTTGAGCGCAGCGAGTGCGGCCCGGGCCGAATCTTCAAGGGTCGTCTCGATGACGACCACGCGGATGGACGGATCCGCGAGAATCTCCGCTTCCGTCAGGTATTTCAGTCCCGCGAACGATTTCGCCTTCTGGGCGCCGGCTTGGCGGGAGGCGATGGGTTCGGCGAAGCCCACGACGTCGTAGAGATCAGGGAGGGAACGTAGTGCGTCCATCTTTCCCGAGGCATGGGCGTGGGAGGTGCCAATCTGGGCGACGCGGAGGCGTTCCTTGCCTTCAGCGGCGAGCAGACCGGCGAAAGGGGCCAAGGCCAGGCCGGTGAGAAGGGTTCGTCGATGAATCATTTAAGCAACCAGGCGGCGGCGGCAGTCTTGGCGTCGGTGCCGTCAATGTGCGGCGTGGCGGAAGGGAAGAGCGCGGCGTCTTTCTCTCCGGCGATCCAGAGAGCTTGGGTCGAGGCGACGCAGAGCAGTCCCGGGACGTCGAGATACTTGGAGCCGCCGGGGAGGAACATCGGGTCGCGGTAATCGAGCAGCTGGCTAAAGCGGAAACCCCCGGTATCGATGGCGGCCTTGGCGATGGCCTTACCACTCGTGGCGCGGGCAGCGGCGGCGACGGCGCCCATTTTACCGAAGCCGGCGAGCGAGACTTTCTTCACGGAGGGCTGGGTGGCGTCACGTTTCGAGAGCAGGTAACTCGTGATGGTCATGACGTCGTGCACGCGCTGGGCGAAGAGCGCATGGTTGTAGCCAAGGGTGTAGGCTGGGACTTCACGGGGGCCGGGGACGACGCGGGTTTGCTTCAGGGTCTTATCGTCCTGCAGGAAGAGGTCGGCGGTGAGCACGCCGATACCGCGGTCAATAAGTTGCTTGAGTTCAGGGCGGATGCTGCCGTCCGCGAGGCGGGCAGAGCCTTTGCCGTCATCATCGAGCCAGATCACCACCTCGCCGGTCGGATTGATCGGTTGCAGCCAGTCAATCGCGACTTCTTCGCCGTAGGTCGCGTTGAGTAGCTTGCCCTGGGTGCGGAAGTGAGAGTCACGCCCCTGCGTGCTGGCCTCCGGGAAAGAGATTTTACCGGCTTGAGCGAAGGGGCGACCGATGAGGCCTTCGATGGCCGGCCGGAGCACGTTTTCGCGCCCTTCGGCGGTCTTGGCGGCGGCGAGGAGTTGCTGTTCCGCGTCGGATTTTAACCATTTCAGTAGGCCGCGTTCGAACTCAGGGTCGCTGGATTTCGGAGCTGGATGGGAGTCGTCCCAGACCGTGAGTTTCTCCTTGGGCAGGGGTGTGTAATCCTTTTCGACGACGGGCGACTGCTGGCCTAGTTTGAAGTGACGGTTCAGTACCTCGTAGAAGCCCATGCGCGAGACCGCGTTGTAGTTGTGAGGGAAGTGTTCGCCGCGTTGCAGCGTTACGTAGTCTTTCTTGCCGTAGAGATTATAGAGGGACTGCAGGTCGGGGAAGCCCTTGGTCGCCATCTCCTTGGTCCAGTCATTGGCGGTGTTCATGCCCTGCGGTTTCGGGGCGAAGAGGGCTGCGATTTCGACATTGCCGGAGTTCACGCGGAGGAGCGTTGCGTTCTCGCAGGTACAGCCGCCCTGCATGGACGTGCTGACCATCACCACTGGGTAGGAGAGCGCGAGGCGGGGGTCGGTGGCCGCCAGGAGCATCGTCTGGGTGCCACCACCGCTGGAGCCCGTGACGGCGAGGCGGGCTGGGTCGACTTCGGGAAGGGTGAGGAGGAAGTCGATGCTGCGGATTGAATTGAGCGTCTGCAGTCCCATGACGCTCTGCAGGTTGGCTTCGGCTTGGGGGCTGTAGAGTCCCCATCCTTCGGTTCGGTTCATCTCGGGACGCTGCTTGGCGAATCGGTGGATGACCTCAGGGGAGAACTGCTTCGAGTCGGAATCGCTGAGGGCGTCAATCTGCCAGGCGATGCAGCCCATGCGGGCGAGCTG
>CALQQQ010000070.1 GCA_943332745.1 Opitutus sp. GAS368
ACCATCTGGAAGGACGGCGATAAGGGCGTAGGCGACCAGCAATTCAACCGCGGTACCATCACGCAGGTGCTCTCGCTGCGCTACCAGGAGACGATCGAATTCGTCCGCAAGGACGTCATCCGCCGGCTCGAGGCGATCTTCCCGGGCCATGCGGTGAAGCTGGACCAGAACATGATCCCGTCGGGCGTCATCCTGACCGGCGGTTCGGCCAATCTCGCTGATGCGGCCGAGTCCGTGCAGCAAGTGACGGGCCTCTCCGCCCGCGTCGGCGTCCCGAACTTCGAGAATGAATCCCTCCGCAAGCCCGAGTACGCCGGCGTGGTGGGCCTCATGACCGCCGCGATCACCGACGCGCCGCCGCCAGTGCGCCGCCCACGCGGCTTCCTCGCCCAGCTCAAGGAACTCTTCCGCCTCTAAAATGTCCGCGCCCGCTTCCATCCTCTTGGTCGGCCTCGGTGGCGCGGGGTGCTCGATGGTCACGCGCTTGGCGGCGCAGCTGCCCGACGAAGTCGGCGTCGCGTTGCTCGACACCGATGCCCGTTCTCTGCCGGCCGGCGGCGGGGTCACCTTGCAGCTCGGCCGTGCGCAGACCCGCGGGATGGGTACGGGTGGCGAAGCCGCGCTCGGTCAGGCCTCGGCGGAATCGGAAGAAGCCGCGCTCCGTCGCCTTTTCACCGGTGTCCCCCTCGTGGTGCTCGTGACCGGCCTTGGCGGTGGTACCGGCAGCGGCGCCGCCACGGTGGTCGCCGGCATCGCGGCTGAGACCGGTGCGACCGTACTCTCTTTCGCTACGATGCCTTTCTCGCACGAAGGCGAGCGGCGCATGCGTCAGGCTAACGATGCCACGGTCAAGCTCGCGCAGAAGTGTCACGGCCTGGTCGTGGTGCATAACGATCTCCTCCTCCAGCAGGTCTCGCCCGACGCCCCGCTCTCGGAATCCTTCGCGGCGGCGGACAACTGGGTCGGTGGCGCCCTCCGCGGACTGGCTGGCGCGTTCGCGCCCGGCGCGCTCATCGCGATCGATCCAGCTGGGTTGCGCTCCATTCTCTCCACGCCCGGTTCGCCTACGCTCTTCGCCTTCGGCATCGGTCAGGGCGTAGGCGCCGCGATGAAGGCTGCCCGCGCGGCCTGCGATTGCCCGCTCGCCCACGCGCCCGGCGCGGTGGCGAAAGTCGCCTCGCTCTTCGTGTATGTCGCCGGAGGTTCGGCGATGACCACCACTGAGGCCTTCGAGGCCGTCGGCGCGGTCCGCACGCGTTTCGGCGGCGAGACTTCCACGATTCTCTGCGCGCGCATCGAACCTTCGTTGGGTGATCGCATTGAGGTCTCGGTACTCGGCGCCTCTTTGCCTGCACCAAAGGCGGTGGCCAAGCCCAAGAAGGGCGCCAAGGCCGTGGATCCTTCCCAGCCCATCTTCGAGTTCGCGACGGCGGAATCCATGCGCCGCGGACTGTTCGGTGGTACGCCGATGACGTTTATCGAGGGGCAGGATGTGGACGTGCCGGCGTATATCCGCAAGGCCGTGCGCCTACCGGCATCGCCCTAAGTTCGCTTCCCGGTTGCGCCCCGCCCGCGTCCGCCTACGTTCGGCCCATGCCTGTGTTCGACGTCGCCGCTCTCCGCAAGGACTTCCCGATTCTGGGGCGTACCGTGCGTGGCCGCCCGTTGGCCTATCTCGATAACGCGGCGACTTCCCAGAAGCCGTCGGTCGTCATCAAGGCCATCGAACGCTATTATTCCGAGCAGAATGCCAACGTCCACCGCGGCGTCCACCTCTTGAGTGAAGAGGCCACGACGGCCTACGAGGCCGCCCGTGCTTCGGTCGCAAAGTTCCTCGGATTGAAGGACACCCGAGGCTGCGTCTTCGTGCGCGGCGCCACCGAGGGTATCAACCTCGTCGCCGAATGCTGGGGTCGCACGCACCTCAAGGCCGGGGACGAAATCCTCCTCACGCACCTCGAGCACCATGCGAACATCGTGCCATGGCAGGTGATCGCCGAGCGCACGGGCGCCAAGGTCGTCGTCACGCCCGTCACGCCGCGTGGCGAGGTGGACCTCGTGGCCTTCAAAGGTCTGCTGTCGGCCCGCACCAAGATGGTTGCCTTCGCGCACGTCTCCAACGCCCTCGGCACCGTCAATCCCGCCGCCGAGATGACGCGTCTCGCCAAGGCCGCCGGCGCGGTGGTGCTCATCGACGGCTGTCAGGCCGCCTCGCACTTTAAGGTCGATGTCCCAGCGCTCGGTTGCGACTTCTACGCGTTCTCTGGTCATAAGACCTTCGGCCCGACCGGCATCGGCGTACTCTGGGGTCGCCCCGAGCTGCTTGATGCGCTGCCGCCTTACCAGTTCGGTGGGGACATGATTAGCAAGGTCGACTTCGCCGGCACGACTTTCCGCGCTGCCCCTGAGCGCTTCGAGGCCGGTACGCCGGATATCTCTGGCGCCATTGGTCTCGGCGTTGCCTTGGAGTACTTCATGCCCATCCAGGGCGCCGCGCATGCGCATGAGCAGACCTTACTCGCTGCTGCCACCGAACGCCTCAAGGCCATCAAGGGCCTCACCATCGTCGGCGAAGCCCCCGAGAAGGTTGCCGTGATTTCTTTCAATATGGAAGGCGGGCATCCGCATGACATCGGCACGTTGCTCGATGCGGACGGCATCGCTATCCGTACCGGCCATCATTGCTGCATGCCGCTCATGAAGCACTACGGCCTCAGTGGCACCGCCCGCGCCTCGTTTGCGTTCTATAACACCCTCGAGGAAGTCGACCGCCTAGCCGTCTCACTTGAGAAGGCTCGTAAGATGATGGCCTAAGCCAGTTTCGGTTCGGCTGAGGCCATCGAACGACGGAGGATATCGAGGATCCCTTGGACTTCCCAATTGCGCGCGGAACCGGACAGTCCGATGAGGGCGCGGGCCTCATGGATATCATCGGGGTGATGCCCGGGCGGCCAGTCGAGCCAGCTGCGGTCGAGCGTGTGTCGCGGATCCTGCAATAGCGGTAGCAGTGCGTTAACGCATAAGGTATCGGCGCGGCCGTCGGAGAGCAGGCAGGCGAAGACCTCGTCGATGAGCCGCCGGCGGGCCGTAATGAGGGGCGAAGCGGGCAGGGTGGCGGCCCATTCGCGGAGGCGCAGGCGCCAATCGGGTCGGCGCCGGTACAGTTCGAGGTATTGGCCGAGCCGACGGTGTGGGTGACCGGCGGGGCGGAGACCACGCAGGCGCCAGCGACCACACTTCTCCATGTAGAGGGTATCAACCCCTAGGATGAGCATCTGTTCCGGCGTATGATGGCGGGCGAGTTCGGACATCGGCGCGCGGTTACCGCCGAGGCCCAGCGACTCGACGAAGAGTTCGTGGCAGGCTGCGTCCCAGCCGACCTCCTTGATGCGGGCGCGAGCGTGCTTCGTCTTATTGCGGAATCGTTCCAGTGCGCGGCGCTTCAAGCCCAGTGAGAAGTTCGGTTCAGCCTCGAGCACCCGCTTGGCGACCTCGCCTGAGCGGCCGCGGAGTTCGAGGAGCGCGTCTTCTTCAGCGAGGTCTTCCAGGTCACGAGGTAGGTAGGGTAGCAGTACCACCGTCTCTGGGCGATGACCCGAGGTGGTGGCCACGTCCTTCGTCCCGGGGAGCAGGACTGCGTGGAGGATGACCCCGCCGAAGTGCGGATCGCGGTCGTGGCCGTGGGCTTTCCAGTCGGAGCAGCGCAGATGGATCTCGATGTCGCCGCGGAGGCGTTGACCGTCGACCAGGATTTCGGCACCCAAGAAGTCGGGCCCTGCGCCACGATTCCAATCGCCTGGGTGGATGATCTCGATTTTCGACCCCGAGGCGGCGGCCATCGGGCCACGGACTTCGCCCGAGGCCCAGAGACGTTGGATGGCGCGCTCGCCGATGGCGAAGGGGCCGTAAGGGCCGTCGATCTCCTCGACGCGGGCGCAGGTACTCATGCGCACATCCACGCCGAATCCCCGGCGTTTGGGAAATCAGGAGAAAGCCCAAGGGTAAGGCACCGAATCCGCTTGAGGGAAGACCCCAGTCGCCGTTGAATCCCGCTTACGGAGAGGTGGCAGAGTGGTCGATTGCAGCTGACTTGAAATCAGCCGAGCCGCAAGGCTCCGGGGGTTCGAATCCCTCCCTCTCCGCCCCTTATTTCGGTTTATTTTCTTTCCTGTGTTCTTCCGATTCCGTCTTTAGGACTAGGAACCGAGATTTAGCCGAATCGGAGATGGTCTTCGTGAACTCTGGTTTTCTTGCGATATTATCACGTTCAGCTTTACATGAGCCCTGCGTTGATAACTCGGGGCTGTAGTCTCTTGAGTTCAGGATATGTCCGAGCGGTTTTTCATCGTCGGCGACGATGTTGTATTGTTTACGGACAATCACAGTTGGCTCTGCTGCCAGCATGAACCAGGCGTATGCCTCGATTAAATTTGAGATATCTTTTTTAATAAAATCTTCGTAAGTAGTAATATCTAGGAAAGTCATGTAGTAAATTTGCCCCATCCATCTCTGGCTCTGCTTGCATCCAAGAAGTGCTGAAGATCTGTACCACTTAATGGCTTCTCCCAGATTTTTTTCGGTGCCTTTACCTTGTTCGTGAAACCTACCGAGTTGGTATTGAGCCATGCGATGGTTCTTAAGCGCGGCTTTCTTCATCCAAGTAAAAGCCTCAAAGTAGTCCAGGGCGACTACGCGGAAATGAATTTGAGCGTAATGAAGTCCCAATTCGTACTGGGCTTGGGCATCGCCTGCCTCGGCTTTGGATTTGTCGACGCTGAATTGTTCTTCAGGGGTAAGTGGCGCCTTTTCTGGCTCTGAGAACGCAGGAGGGGCTTGGGCTTGCATCGGTAACCCAGGAGGGGGTGGGGCTGGCATCGGTGCGGGTGCGGCGCCTGTTTTGGCGACATGCTCCGTAATGCTCCCCTCTTTGATCAAATCTGCAAGTTTTGGTCTCTCTGGCAGCGCGCCCGAGAAGATGAGAGAAAAATTCTCCTGATTGGCGATGCTTCCGTAAGCGTTGCAATTTTCGCAAGGTAATTCCCCGATCCCGCCCGTTGCGATAATCCCGGGCCTAGATCGCTTTCCATCGCAGCGCGGGCATTTCTCGATGGAGTTGATTTGGATAACCGGTCTAGCTTCGGCAGCGAAATGGGCAAACTCATTCAACGTCAGTTTTGTTGCTGGTGTTTTGGCGTTGTTGGTAAGTATGTATTTTCCTTCAGAGTTTAGTGCATACATCTCCCTGAATGCTTTCCAGATGTGCCCGAACTTCTGGTTGGTTTCCAGTCTGCCAAATTGCCCGATTTTACCAAGGTCGAAAGTAGCACTGCTTGAAAGTGTTTTCAGACTACCGAAATAGTTGTAGTCGAGTTGCGCTCCATTTACGTAATAGCGCCATGTACCGTTCTCGTAATATCTCTGCACGTAGCCGTAGGATGGGACGTTATAGGTAGAGTATTGATTCGAATAGCTATTCACGGTTTGCCCGCCGATGGTCGTCGTGGTGATTTTTTGTCCATGGGCCAAGCCAGCGATTAAGACTAAAAAAATCGTTAGAGTGTTTTTCATTACTTAGTAATAAAAAGTTGTATTTTTGATTAAGCAAGCACTACAACTAGCACACTAACTACCGAGTCTCATGGTGTGTGGTTTCGGTTTGCGTGGCTAAGAATTGGCATGCTTCAAAGTATAGCACGAAATCACACAGACCGATCATCGTTAATTCTGATACGGGCTATCGGGCAGGGTGCGAAAGGTAGACGCCGAGCTCCGGCCAGTAGGGCCAGCGCAAAGCCTTTGAATAAACCCGGAGGGGTGGTAGAGTGGTCGATTGCAGCTGACTTGAAATCAGCCGAGCCGCAATGCTCCGGGGGTTCGGCGAAGGCTGCAAGGCCGAGCAGGCAATGCCGTGAGGCATTGGACCGATAGGTTCGAAGCGAAGCGTAGCCAATCCCTCCCTCTCCGCCCTTACTTTTAGGCTGTCTCCACGATGCCGGGCTCGAAAGTTTTGGTCTCTTTATTTCAACAAGAGATGAAGGAAACCCTATTATGGCAGGCTGGGCCTTGCGGCTTGAACCTTATGGGCGGGATGGTGTCCTAGGGAGGACGGATGCGACCCCTGAATCCGAGAAGCCCCCTGCGACGTCTGTTTGCACTGACGTCAGGGTTACTGTTGTCCGTCTCGTTGCTTCAGGCCGACGACTATGCCGACAAGGTCTTGCCCATTCTGAAGGACTCCTGCCTGACCTGCCACTCGACCAAGAAGCAGAAGGGCGATGTAGACCTGGAGCAATTCGCGTCTGTCGCCGATATTCGTCGCTCCCCCAAGGTCTGGGAGGCGGTGCTGGAACAGGTGGCCAGC
>CALQQQ010000071.1 GCA_943332745.1 Opitutus sp. GAS368
AGAGAATCGTGTCGTCGGAAAAAGCCTTCTCGAACTTGTCCTTGTCGAGGATGGCGATGTACGGATCGAACGCACCGTTGGGAATCGCAGCCAGGCGGAGGCCGTCCACCTGGACGCCGATACGCTGTCCTTTCTTGACGGTGACCTTATAGTAATCGACGTCCTCGGCGAGGACCACACCTTCGACCGTCTGGTTCATCGCGATAGCCTGGGCGGTGGCGAAGTCGCTGTTCGGCTCCTTCTCGTCCACGTTCGGGAAGGGGCTCGCGAAGAACTGGCTCATGTGCGAGAGTCCGGACTTCGTGCGGACGCGCATGACGTGGTTGCCGGCGCGGACGCTCGGGTCGATCGCCAAGGTGAGCTCGACCTTATTCGTCGCGCGGCTCTCGACGGACTTCACCTTGAAGCCCGGGGTGTAGAACATGAGGTCCTCGAAGTCTTCGAGGCGGGCGCCGCTGAGCGTCAGCTTGACGTCGGCACCGATCTGGCCGCCGTGCGGCTTCAAGGTGGAAACATCAGGATAGGCACCCCACGCGACGAGCGGGGCGGTGATGAGCGCAGCAAGGTGACGGAACTTCATAAAAACGTTTCAGCGGGGCGCAGCCCGCCCGCCGCGCCGTGAAGGGCGGCGGATGGGGATTAGGCGCCGGATTAGGCGAGCCAGTCGGTCATGATGCGACCGCCGTTGACGATATCGATCGGACGGCCGCCGTCGGACATGATGCGCTTCTCGGAGTTGATGCCGAGGACGCGGTACATGGTCCTCGCCAAGTCTTCCGGGCCGACCGCATCGCGGTCCGGCTCGCCACCGAGAGCGTCGGAGGCGCCGTGGATGTAGCCTTCCTTCATGCCACCGCCAGCCATGGCGACGGAGAAGACGCGCGGCCAGTGGTCGCGGCCATTGGTTCCGTTAATCTTCGGGGTGCGGCCGAACTCGGAGCTCACGAGGACGAGCGTGCGCTTGAGCATGCCGCGGTCCTGGAGGTCGTTGATGAGGCGGGCGAAAGCTTGGTCGAACTGCGGAGCCTGGCCATCGAAGGCGCCCTTGATGTTCGAGTGGTGGTCCCAGCCGCCGAAGGTCACGGAGACCATACGGACGCCAGCCTCGACGAGGCGGCGGGCGAGGAGGAAGCGCTGACCGGCGGTGTTACGACCGTATTCGTCGCGGAGCTTCTCGGATTCCTTGCTGAGGTCGAAGGCCTCACGGGCCTTGGCGCTGCTGACGAGGCCGTAAGCGGCCTGCTGGAAGCTGTCCATGGCGCCGATGGCGTCGGACTTTTCGGTGGCGCGGAAATGTTCATCGACGGCGGACAGCATGCTGCGGCGGCGATCGAAGCGCTGGGTGGTGACGTCCTTCGGGGCGAGGAGGTCGCGGACAGCGAAGTTCGCCGAGGCGGGATCGCTACCGAGCGCGAACGGACCGAAGGCGCTGCTCATGTAGCCAGTTCCCTGCTCGGGGATGCTCTGGCTCGGGACAACGACGTAGGGCGGCAGGTTATTGCGACTGCCCTGCTCGTGCGAGATGATGGAGCCGTAGCTCGGGAACTTGATGGCCGGGCTCGGACGGTAGCCGGTGAACATGTTGTGCGTGCCACGTTCGTGGGCCGCTTCGCCGTGCGTCATCGAACGGACGACGGTCAGCTTGTTCATGATCTTCGCGATGTTGACGAACTTCTCGCCGACGTATTCGCCGGGGACGGAGGTCTTAATCGGGGTGTACGGGCCGCGGTAATCGGGCGAGGCGAAAGGCTTCGGATCCCAGGACTCGTGCTGCGCCATGCCGCCGGGCAGGTAGATGTGAATCACGGAGTCGGCCATCGCGCTGAAAGACTCGACGCTGGGGATCGCCGACGCCTTCAAGCGGAGCATGTTCGGCAAGCTCAGGCCGAGCGTGCCGACCATGCCGATGTGCATGAAGTCGCGGCGGCTTAGCGCGTTGAGAATGTCGGGATGGTTTCCTTCACAATTGCGATGGAGTTTCATGGGGCGTGCAGGGGGGTGCCTTTGAGACAGTTGGATGACCAAGAGGTTGCGATTAAAATTTAATTAATTGTGTATAAAGAGACAGCCCATGAAAAATGGCGGCAAACGACTGATAGTAATCTTTAAAAATAGTTATATGACCGTTTTGGTCCAATCTACCTTTTGACAGTGCTGAAACGCAGGGATAAAAAAGGGGACCCCACCCTGCAACCTGACTTTATGACTACCCAAGACGCCCCTCCCGAGGAAACAAAGACCCTAGCCTGGGGCTTCCGCCTGACCTTGCTCGCTTCGGCGCTCTTCATCGCCGGCTGCTCGGCCTTCTTCTCGGTCCGCGGGCTTGGCCTGCTCTTCGTGGGCTCCGAAGTCGCGGTCATGGTGATGGCCGCCTCGCTCGAGGTCGGCAAGCTGGTCGCAGCATCGTTCCTCTACCGCTACTGGGACCAGGTCAACGGGGCCCTCCGCTTCTACCTGACGCTCGCGGTCGTGCTGCTCATCGGCATCACCTCCCTCGGCAACTACGGCTACCTTGCCCGCGCCTACGAGAAGACCACGACGCAGATCCAACGCAACGAACTCGAGATTGCCTCCCTTGAGAAGGAAATCGTCGAGACCCAGCGTCGCATTGATGATTCCCGCGGTCGTAATAACCTTCTCAGCACGGCCAGCCGCGAGGACCTCATCAAGGCGCAGAGCCGCCTGACGCAGGCCAACGACGCGCTCACCGCGGCCCTCGCCCGCCTGCAGGAAAGACGCCGATCGATCGACGCGCGCCGCGCCGCCGACGTCACCGCGCCCACGCAGCGCGCCGGCCTCCGTTCCGCGACCCTTGCGAAATCCATCGCCGCCGAGGAGTCCTCAGTCGCTGGTCTCAACGAACGCATCAAAGTGCTCGACCAGGCCGTATCGGCCTACACCGCGCAGGGCACCACCAGCCAGTTCCTCTTCTTTGATAAGGACAACGTGCGCAAGGGCCAGGAACTCCGTGCCGAACAGAAGCCCGAGCGAGACGCGATCGCGGCGAAGTTCGCAGAATTCGCCACCCGCATCGAACGTCTGCGTGCCGAGCAGGCCCGCCTCGATGCCGACAGCGGCAAGGAAGTCTCCGGACTTCGCCAGCAGTTCGCGGAGGAACATACGCGCATCGACGCCGAGGAGAAGGAGCTGCGCAAGGCCAGCACCGCCACGATCGGTGACCTCGAGCGGCAGCTCGCCGCCCTTCAGCAACAGGGCCAGGGCAAGGTCACGATCAGCGACGCCGAGATCGAAAAACTCCACAAGACCGTCTCCGACCGGAACAAACAGATCCACGACCTCCGCGACCAGATCGCCGCCTCCGACATCGGCTCCTATCGCTTCGTCGCCCGTGCCTTTGAAGCCGAAGCCGACGACGTGGTGAAATGGCTGATGCTCGCGCTCGTCGCCGTGTTCGACCCGCTCGCCGTGACACTCGTCGTGGCCTTCAACATGGCCGTCCAAGGCCGTCGGAAAAAACTGGTCGCCGGCGAACAGGCCGCCACGGGAAACCGGGCGCAAGGTTCCCGCCCGTGGTCGAAAGCGGAGCTCACCATCATCACTATCCTGGCCGCGGCGCTCGCCTTACTCGGCGCCTGGGTCTGGACCTTAGAAAGCAGCACGCCCGTCAGGCGAACGAGCGTCGGCAACATCGGTGCGATTCCCGACGACAGCTTCGCGGTGATGACGTTACGCCCCGACGAACTCCGCCAGAAAAGCACCAAGGCCTTCCCTGAATGGCTCGAACGCACCGGTGGCAAAGGCATGTCGGCCGCGTTCGCCGAACTCCTGAAGAACGGCCTTGATGCGCACTCCGAAATCCGGGTCTTCGCCAAATTTCCCGACGCCGTCGGCACCTCGGCCACCGTCAAGCACCCCGCGATGCTGTGCGGAGCGGTCTTCCACGTGACCGATTCCGCCATGGCCGAAGCGGCCCTTTCCCGTATCGCCGACCAGATGAACGAAGCGGTCCGCGGCGACTCCCGAAGACCGCCGTCGAACCTCATCCGAAACCGGGCGATGATCAAGCATGGGGAGGGCCGTTACATGGACCCGGAAGGCGGCTTTTTTACCTTTGGTCTGACGAACCGGACCGCCATCATCTTAGTTGAGTTCGAAGGAAATCCTCGCGCCCCCTGCGTGGAACAGGAAATCCGCCAGTGCCTGGTGCGTCCTGAGAAACGGACGTTGCGCACCGGCGAGAAGGCGCGCGAACGCCTGCCGGCCTACGTCGGCGAACAGCCAGGGGCCTTGACGCTCTGGCTCGACGCCAGCCGCTTCTTCCGGCGCCTCCCGATGAGCGCCGCGACCCGTCGCAACTATGAGCAGCTACAGCCATCCCTCGATTTCGAGGTGCTGCTCTCGCTCGATGCCTCCGGCAATGACTCACTCGTGCTCGGCGGAAAGTACCTCTACCAGTTCGACCGTTTCGTTGAAGGCTCGCCGCGACCGCCGATGGCAATCCTCGCCAAAATCAGCCCTCCCAAGGAGACGGACCTAGCCTGGAAACTCATCAACCGAGGCGTCGACACGCTCGACTTCGAGTCGATGGTGGAACGCATGCGTGGCGCGCTCGGAGACGATCGCAACGCCCTCACCCGACGAGTCGTGGTAGAGAAATCCGTCCCTTCCGCCCGCGAGGCGAAGTTC
Source organism: Opitutus sp. GAS368 (assembly GCA_943332745.1). Next base: position 4,648 of record CALQQQ010000071.1, read on the forward strand.
ACGATGAACGCACGTTTCGACCCCAAGGCCGGCCCGCCCCTCCTCGCGGCGATATCCCTCCTCGCACCTTGATCCGGACGCAGCAATGAAACCAGGAGCCTTGCTCATCGCTTGGTCGCTCGCCGCGGCCATCATGCTCGGCGGCTGCGCCTCCACCTCCTCCGGTAACGACGGAAAGGTCGTGGCGACTTCGGCTGCCGAAAAGAATTCATCCACCGGCAACATCAAGATCGAAACAGATTGCGCGGTCAAAGACGTGAAGCGACCGCCGAAGAAGGCAGTCGCCCGAGAGCCGGGCAAATCCGCGGCGAAGCGGAAGCCCGAAGCCGAGACGGCCGCGATGAAGCCAGCCGCGGCACCGATGACGCCGGAAGCGGCCCTCGCCAAGGCCATTGCCGAAAATAGTTCATCCACCGGCGCCAGCAAGATCCGGCCAGATGGCGCGCCCAAAGACGTGAAGCGACCGCCGAACAAGGCAGTCGCCCGAGAGCCGGACAAGTCGTCGGCGAAGCGGAAGCCCGAAGCCGAGACCGCCGCGCTAAAGCCAGCCGCGGCACCGATGACGCCGGAAGCAGCCCTCGCCAAGGCCATTGCCGAAGAGAAAGCTTACGACCAAGGGCTACGCCAACGCTTCGGCGTCTCCACCGACCTGGACCTGGGCGGCCTGCTTTCTCCAGAAGAAGCCAAGGAAGCGACTCGACTCCATGCCGTCACCGAGGCCGCCCGACGACGGTTACGCTTGGCGGATAAAGGCCCCAAAACACTTCCTGCCGACGTGAGAACCCTCTCTATTAAAGGTCCGAACGATATTCAGCCCATAGACGCCTCCGTTAAGGCGACAGCCAGCCTGCCGACGATTCCGGAAGCAGGCACGACGGCCCCCGCGAAGACGCAGACGGCCCTCCATCTCGGCGGCTGGCTCCTGGACGAGAAAGCCCACCAAGCCTGGCGCGAGAAGCAGCTCGCCAAGCTGGCCGCGGTCAAGAACCAGCCGACGCCGGCTCCGGCCGTGAAGTGACCAGGCGCAAAAAAGGCGCGGCCAACGCCGCGCCTTTCTCTTGTTAGGATCGGACGATTACTTGATCTCGCCGATCGAGATATTGCGGTACTCGACCTTCATCTTCACGCCACCGTGCACTTGGAGGCCCACCGGAGCGGCCTTGGGGTAACCAGCGTCGACGTAATTCGAGACCTGCTCGCCATTGAGCCAGACGGTGTAGGTGTCGCCCTTGGCCTGAAAGCGGATCTTGTTCCATTCACCGTTCTTCCAGAGAGTGGCGACCTTCGGAGCCCAACCGGCTTCGGGGTATTTGCCGATGTAGAAAGCGCCAGTCATATCCTTCTTAAGAGAGCGGGAAACGCCGATCTGCATCTGGATGTCCTTCTTCCCGGCAGCGTCCTTGCGGACCATGATACCGCTATCGATTTCGCCGTTAAAACGGCATTCGCACTCGATGACGACGTCCTGGTAGGACTTCTCGGTGTAAAGCATATTGCCCTTATTGTAGTCCTTGAAGGACTTATCGTTGGCACCCGTCAGGACGCCGTCGGCGGCGGTCCAGAAGGCGTCACTGCCGGAAGTCTTCCAGCCGGCGAGGTCCTTGCCGTTGAAGGCGGACTCGAGTTTGACGTCGGCGGCGGAAGCCGAGACGACGAGGGCGGCGAGGGCCGCGA
>CALQQQ010000072.1 GCA_943332745.1 Opitutus sp. GAS368
AAGAGGGTCGTCAGACGTCCCATCCGGTCGCCGAGGATGCCAAAAAGAATACCGCCGAGCAGCATGCCGGCCATCTGCCAGGACAGGAGGTCCTGATACCAAGCGGCGCCGCTGATGAGGTGCCCGAGGCCGAGGCTCGTCAGGCTATCCTTGCGGATCGTCATGAACAGCGTGAGGTCGTAGATATCAACGAAGTACCCGAGCGCCCCGACGATCACGGCGGGCTGAAGCAAATCCTTCCAGAGAGGACTTTGTTGGGCCGAGAAATCAGGGGGGCTCATGAAGGCGGGGTTACGCCTTCAGACCGTGCAGATTGGCCATGGAAATGCCAGATAACATTGCCCCGGTGACTCCGAGAAAGCCCTGGTCGGTGCCAATGAGGAAGAGGTTCGCGAGGTCGGTCCGGCCGTCACGTCGCTTCACGGTCGAACCGTAAATGGCTCCGTTGAGATGGCCGGTAAACTTACGGACGGTCCGCGGCGTGAAGACATCCGTCGAGGTCAGCGCGGAGTCATGGGTGGCGTCGGCGACGGCGGGCAGATGGGCGCGGGCGACGCGATTGAGGCGTCCGCACCACTCCTGCTTACGGGCCTGGTACTCGGCTTCCGGGAGCGCGCACCAGGCGTCATGATTGGCCAGGGCCGTGACGCGAAGCCAACCTTCGTCCAGCGCCCTGCCCTCTCCGTATTGATAGTTATTCGGGATACAGATCACGCCAGAACGCGGATCGACCAGTTCCTTCGGCGAACGGTAGCTGAAACGTTCGTCATCGCAGAAAAAGACGATGGTGTCTTTCCAGCCGAAACCGGCAAACGCGGCGGGGTCATAGGTGGCGATGGTCTCGGCATAACCGAGGCGACCGATGGTCGCGGCCCCGGCGATAGGCTCCACATCGGAACGCAGGCGCATCGTCTCGACCGCTCCGGCCGAAGAATAGACCGCCTCGGCGGTGACCTCGCTCCCGTCGTCCAGAACGAGCGCGGCGGCGCGACCGGCGCGCACCTCGATCTTCCGGACGCCACACTTCATGCGCCGCTCGACGCCGTGCTCGCGACAACGATCAGTGAGTAGTCGGATAACCTGGCGGACGCCAATGAATGGCCGCGCGAAGCCTTCACGGAAAAGTGAGCGCCACATGACGGCGAACTGCGAAACCTCGATGTCATCCTCCAGCGCGCTCCCGTAGAAACAGGTAGGCAGGAGCAACATGTCGCGTAGCAAGGGGTCTCCAAGGCGCTCGTCGAGCAGTGCTCGCGCCGAGCCGCCATGCGCCTCGAGGGCGGCCTCGTCCAGCCCAGTAATCCAAGCGTCGAGCTCGCGGAAGCGGTCGACGGACTTTGGGAATTCGTGGGCAACGTCGGCCAGCAGGGATTCGTAATCGTTGTTCAACCGCAAATTCTTCCCGGCCATCGTGACGCGGGAGCCGAGCTGCGGACAGAGGTCGAGCTCCTCGCGGCGGATACGGAGCTGGCGCATCAGCTTGACCAAGGGCGCCCCTTTGACGCCTTCAGGCACCCAATTCGTCAGGGCGTGCAGGCCGACATCGTACTTCCGCTTACCGCGGGCGTAGAAGGAATTGAGGCCGCCAGCGGCGTTGTGCCGCTCGAGCACTAGGACATTGCGGCCGAACATCCCCAGTCGCACCGCGGCGGCGAGGCCGGACATGCCGGCACCGATAATGACGGCGTCGTAATGGGCGGGGGAGCTGGACACGGGACTAAGGTCGCAGAAGTCGCCGACAGGTCAAGCGACGCCCTCAGGGCGTCGTGATGCGGATGACCTCCGCCGCCGCGTGCGTGACCTGCTGGGCCGTGATGCGCGCCAACGCCCGGTCCATGCGCGCCAGATAGTCGGCCCGGAGTTCGCCCGCAAACATCGTGGTGTCGACGCGGACCACTCGATTGACCGTGCCCCACGGACGGGCGCGCGCGTAATCGGAAGGCCCGAAGACGCCGACCACGGGCGTACCGACCGCCGCGGCGAGCTGCAGGACGGACGAATCCGCACCAAGGAAGAGGCGTGCCTCCTTGATGAGTCGGGCGAGCTGGGAGAAGCGGAGCCGGCCGCCAGTCGACATCGCCACTGGACCGATGAGCCCGCATAGCGCCTCGGCCATGATACGCTCGGCGCCACCGGGTCCCGCGGAGATGACGATACGTTCGACCGCACGGGAAGCGATGAGCTCCCGGGCGACCACGGCCCACTTGTCGATCTCGAGGATACGCTCGGGGCGCGTCGCGCCAGGGTGAATGACCGCGAAACGTCCTTCCTCGAGCATCATGCCGTGCTCCTGCATGCGCGACGGGGCGAACCACATCGCCGGGGTCTCGGCATGGAAGCCAAGAACGCGCGACAACACCTCGTGGTCGCGGGCCGCCTCATGCGGATCCACGACGGCGCCAAAGACCTGCTGGTGAATCAGTGGACGGAGATAAAACGGGGCATGTCCGCCGCAGGTGCGCACGGCGGCGCCGCTCAAGGCCACGAGGCGATTGGCCAAGGAGTGACCGCCCAGCGCAATGGCGACGTCGAAGCGCTGGCGGCGTAGTCGGGAAATCAGCGCCAAGACCGAACCCTCTTCGCCGAAGCCGATCGTCTCGACGACCGCCGGACAGCCTTCCAGTGCGACCTCAGACCCCGGGGAAGTAACGAAGGTGACCTGCGCTCCGGGGTGGCGTTCACGGATCGTGCGCAAGCCCGCTGTCGCGGCCAACGCGCCGCGCAGTCCGGTGAACTTGACGACCAGCAGTCGCATCTCAGACGAGATTCTTGGCCTGGTTATCCCACAGGCGACGGAATAGCTCGGAGGAGGCGTAGACCGCCTCGCGGGTACCGTCGGCGACGATCCGGCCGCCGTCGAAGACGAGAACGCGATCCACGTCCCGAATCGTGCTGAAACGATGCGCGACGATGAGTGTCGTCCGCCCCTTCATCAGCAGCGCCAGCGACTGCTGGATACTACGCTCGGTATCGGTATCGAGCGCGGAGGTGGCCTCGTCGAGGATGAGAATCGGGGCGTCCTTGAGGAAGGCCCGGGCGATGGACACGCGCTGACGCTGGCCGCCAGACAGACGACCGCCGCGCTCGCCGACCTTAGTCAGGAAGCCCTCGGGCTGGGCCTCGATGAACTCGAACGCACCGGCCAGACGGGCGGCCGCGTGGACTTCTGCATCGGTAGCGGCAGGCCGGCCGAGACGAATGTTCTCGAGAATCGATTCATTGAAGAGCACGGGCTCCTGTGAGACCAAAGCGATATTGGCACGCAGGTCGGCCTGACGCACCTGGCGGAGATCGTGTCCGTCGATGCGGATCGAGCCCTGTTGCGGGTCGAAGAAACGCGGCACCAGATTCACGAAGGTGCTCTTCCCTGCGCCGCTCGGACCAACGAGCGCGACGGACTGGCCAGCGGGTATCTTCAATGTGACATCAGCCAGCACCGGGTCGGCGCCGTAGCTGAAGGAGACGCCGCTCATCTCCAAGTCGCCGCGGATCTGGGCGAGCGGACGGGCGTCGGGCGCGTCATCCACTTCGACCTTGGCAAGGATGACCTCCTCCAGACGGACCAGGCCCGGGGCGGCCATGCTGAGCCGGCTACTCACGTTACCCAAACGCTTAATCGGACCGTAGGCGAAGTAGAAGGCCACGATCAGCGAGATGAGTTCGCTCATCGAAAAACCGTTCATCGCACCCACGAGGATGGCCGCGGAGATACCCACGGCGGCGGTGATCTCGACCAAAGGCGAAAGGGCCTTCTCATAGCGCACCAGCTTGCCCTGAATCCGTAGACCTTCCTGACTGGCTCGATTGAAGCGCTTGGCTTCGCGCTCCTGCAGGCCGTAAGCGCGGACCTCGCGGGCCGACTGGAGGTTCTCAACCGCGATGCTGTTCAGATCGGAGGCGGACTCCATCCCCTGACGCATCCGGGTCTGGATACGTACCGCAACACTACGCACGAGCAAGACCGCGGCGGGTACGACCAAGAGACAGGCCAGGAACCAATAGCCGCTGTCGTGGGAAAAGCAGATGAACACCACATAAGCTAGGGCGAAGACCATCGAGAGCGGCTGGACAATGAGGTCGTTTGACACATCGACCAGCACCAGTCGGACTGAATTGGCGTCGGCTATCAGCCGAGAAAGCAGGTCGCCGATTGAGAGCCGCCCAAAGAAGCCGAGATGAAGCTGCTGCAGTTTGGCAAACACGTCGCGACGCACGGCCTCGATGACGCGCAGACCGGCGAGATTAAGGAGGTAAGTCGAAAAGAATTCGCCGAGCCCGCGGATCAGCATGACCACGGGGAGGAACGCGACGGCGAAGGCCATCTCGTAGCCCTCCGGCAAATAGAAAGCCGGCTGGCCGCCGAGCCACTTGGGCCACGTCAGGAGAGGTGCGGCTCGCGTCGCGGCATCACCGAAGACCGCCGGTAGCACCTTGCCTACCAAGAACGGAAGCCCGAAGGCGTTGGCGGCCGCGAAGACGATGGCCGCGAGCAAGGACAGCAAGAGGAGCGAACGGCTTCCCTTCAGGTAGGGCAGGTAGAGCTTGTAGCGGCCTCGGAACACGCCACCAGCGTGGCTGCGAGCCCCGCCGGTGGAAACATCAAATCTTTCCTATTTCTTCTTCGGAAACGCGACCGACAGGGCGATCGCAAGGGCCAGGACGAAGCCGATAATCGAGAGGGAGACCGAGGTGGGGATATGCACCCGGCCTTCATGGACGAGAGCCTGCGCCCAGCCTGCGAACTGCCCTTCGGACTGACCCACGGTGGCCGCCCACGGCAGGATCATCTTGAGTCCGATGAAGACCAGGATGAAGGACAGAGCGGGCTTGAGGAAGCGGAAGAGGTGCATGAAGCCCGAGATGGCGAAGTACATCGAGCGCAGGCCCATGATCGCGAAGATGTTCGAAGTGAAGGCGATGAAGCGCTTCTCCTCGATCGGCATCTGGACCGGCAAGATACCGAGCACGGCGGGAATCGAGTCGATGGCGAAGAGTAGGTCGGTGCTCTCGATCACGACCAGTACCACGAAGAGCGGCGTAAAGACGCGGCGCCCATCCTCGCGGGCGATGAAAGCCTCGCCATGCAGGCGATTCGTGACCGGCAAGAATCGCCGGATCATCCGCACCACAAAGTTCTCATCGACCCCCTTCCCTTCGGTCTCGTCATGCGAAAAGGCCATCTTGAGACCCGTGAAGAGTAGGAAGGCGCCAAAAAGCGGCAGCAGGATGGTGAAGCGATCGACGGCGGCGATGCCAGCGATGATGAAGATCGCCCGCATGACCACGGCACCGAGGATACCCCAGAAGAGGACGCGATGCTGAAGGTGAGCCGGAATGCTGAAGTGCGCGAAGACCAGGATGAAGATGAAGAGGTTGTCCACCGAGAGCGCCAACTCTAGGACATAACCAGCGGCGAAGAGTTCGGCGTCCTCCGGCCCGCGCCAAGCAGAGAGTAAGAAGGCGAAACCGACGGCCAACGAAACCCAGACCACACACCAGGCGACGGCCTCCTTGAAGCTAGGCGCCTCGTTGGCCTTCTTCTTGAAGACGCCGAGGTCGAGCGCGAGCATGAACCCGACGAACCCGAGGAAAGCCGCCCAAGCCCAGTTAGGAATCACCAAAGGGGCCTCGGTAACGGCGGACAGGAAGGCGGACATCCCCTTGAAGTTAGCCTAAACGGCGGGGAGTCAAGCCCACCCCGCCGATGCGGGCTTGCCCGCCCTACCTCGCCCAGACTTACTACCCGTCGCGTTCCCGTAGTTCAACGGATAGAACATTGGTTTCCTAAACCGAGGATGTGGGTTCGATTCCCGCCGGGGACAGCGACGCGGAACGGGGCTACTTCTTGAGTCGGTAGGCTTGAACCCGCGTGCTGGGCGACCGACGGTAGATCTCATCCACATCCTTAATCTGCATCAAGGTCCATGGCGCGAGGATACTGTCACCATTCTTCGTCAACACGATGTCGTCCACGACATGCACACACGTATGGAGTCCCTCTCCGTTATCAAGGAAGCAGAGCACATCGCCATAACGATAGGGAGCGTCCACCGCGACGTAATCCTTGAGGAGATGCTCGGCTGCTTGGCGCGTATCAAGATAGAGGTCCTTAGGCTCAGTGTTGAAGAAATTCAGGGAGGTCCAATGGCAGTCGGGCAGGCGGCCTTTAAGCCCCAACTCCAATTCAGGAAAACTGTAAACCCGAAGCCGAAATGCGGACGGCAGGAAATGCGTGATGTCGATAGTCTGCTGGGCCCGTCGTTGGGTCACCGCGCGGATGAACGCCAACCGTGGCGTGCCGACCTGAT
>CALQQQ010000073.1 GCA_943332745.1 Opitutus sp. GAS368
ACTTGGTCGCCACGGGTCAGCCGGCCTTCTGCCTCCACCAAGCCTGGGGTATCGGCGTCATCCGCGCCTACGACGAAGCCACCAAGCGCCTCACCGTCGATTTCCCTGAACAGAATAAGAAGGCCCACGCCATGGATGCCGCCTTCTTCCTCGGAAAGATCGAGGTCATCAATCCCAACGGCGTGGTAGCCAAGGCCTACGCCGACACCAGCAAGGCCGAGGTCGCCAACATGGTCGCCAACGACCCCGCCGGCGTCGTGAAGGCCCTTCTCGCCGAGTACCCTACTGGCGAATGCACCTCCTACGCCCTCGAAGCCAATCTCGACCGCGTCTATTTCGCCTCCCTGCCTGCCGGCAAGGATCGCGCCACCTCTTTTAAGGCCTGGTGGACCAAGGCTCGCGCCGCCCTCCGCAAGGACCGTGCCATCCTCGTCCCTGAGCGCAAAGGTGGCCTGTACGCCCTGCTCGAAGCCCCGAAGGACCTCGGCGAAGACCTTTTCGCCCAATACGAAAGCGCCCCCAACTTCGAACGTAAGCTCGTCCTCCTCGAAGAACTCGCCGGTGCCACCGCTACCGAGACCCGTTCAGCCGCCACCCCCGCCAATCTCGATAAAGTTTCCGCCGACCTATCCAAGGAAATCAAGAAGCTCGAGACCGCCCGCAAGCGCGACAACCTGCCGGCCATCCTGGGCGGCATCTGGAACCGCGACAAGTTCTTCCGCTCCGCCGTCGAGAACGTCGAGACCGTCAGCCCCACCGCTTCCGAAATCATCGCCCTCTGCACCGAAAGCGACCTCGCCTTCGTCGCGCTGAACATCCCTCACACCACCGAGAAGATCCGCAGCCTGCTCGACCTCGTCCGTGCCCACCACGGTGATAACTGGGCCGAACGTGCGTTTGATCTACTCCGTAACCGCGACATCGGCGGCACCAAGAGCGGCTCCGCCAAGCTCGTCTCCGAGTCCATTGCCTATCTGTGCGACCAGGAACTCGCCGCTGCCGTTGCCAGCCGCTTCGCTCAGTGGCTCGAGACCCGCGAACTCCGCGCTCCGGTAATCATCTGGATCATCAAGAACCGCGACTCCAAGAAGTACGCGGGCATCGTCACCCAATTGATCAACCCCTCGCTGCTCGGCGCCATTCTTTCGTCCATCGATACCGAATCGCTCGAGTCCAACTCCACGGCCCGCATCCCTCTGGCTAACGAGCTGATCAAGGACAAGGAACTCATCGCCAGCATCCTGGCCCCAGCCGACGGCAAGAAGGCCGACAGCGAGACCATCTTTGACCTCACCCGTACGATGATGAGCAGCCAAGGTTTCGACGAGATGACCAAGAAGGCCCTCCTCTCGCGCCTCGCCAAGATCGAGCCGCACGTGCAGCGCCTCGCCAAGTCCAAGCACTCCGGCTCCGAAGCCGAGGAGAAGGAACTCTTCGTCTCCAAGCACTCCAAGGAAGAAAAAGAGCGCGAACTCGAGGACATCGTCAAGGTGCGCCTCCCCGCGATCAAGGAAGCCATCCAGATCGCCAAGGAACATGGCGACTTGAAGGAAAATTCCGAATACAAGATGGCCCGTCAGGACCATGACACCCTCGCCGCCCGCCGCGCCGAGCTCGATGGTATGCTCAAGAAGGCCAAGGTAACCGATTTCAAGGAAGCGAAAGCCGACGACATCAGCATCGGCTCCAGCATCGTACTGCGCCGCGGCTCCGACCAAGTTGAGATTGCCTACGACATCCTCGGCGCCTGGGACGGTAAGCCGGAGGAGAACATCCTCTCGTACATCTCCCCGCTGGCCAAGCAGTTCCTGAACCATAAGACCGGCGAGACGTTCACGACCAACATCAACGGCAAGGCGGAATCCTGGACGGTCATCCGCATCACCCGCTGGGTCGACAAGCGCTAAGCAACCAGCCGAATGGCCCGCTGAAGAAGCCCCGGAAACGGGGCTTCCTCTTTTGACACGGACGCCGCCGCGCCCTAACCTGCCCGCATGTCCGACCCTTGGGAAACCCTGCGCCTCTTGGCCGACCCGACCCGGTCCCGCATGCTGCAACTCTTACAGCGCGGCGAACTGGCGGTCGGCGAGCTGCAGGAGATCCTCGGACTACCCCAGTCACGCATCTCGACGCACCTCGCGCTCCTCCGCAAGGCCCAGCTGGTCAAGGATCGTCGCGACGGTAAAAAATCCTACTATGCACTGGCGCGGGATCTGCCCGTGAGCGTCGCTGGCGTCGTCGAGGCCGCCCTGGCGGCTAGCGCCCGCGAACCGAAAGCTGCGGCCGACCAACGCGCCCTGCAACGCATCGTCGAAAAGCGGCGCCAAAAGGCCGAGCAACACTTCAACCTCGTCGCCGACCGGCTTGGCCGGAATTACTGCCCGGGGCGCTCCTGGGAGGCAATCGGCCAGATGCTCTTCCTACTGACCCCGCGGGTGCGCATCGCTGACCTCGGAGCCGGCGACGGTACGCTTTCGCGACTTCTGGCCCGGCAGGCCGAAAGCGTCCACTGCGTCGACAACTCCCCTCGGATGGTTCAGGTCGGTCGGGCCTTGGCCAAGAAAGAACACCTACGGAACCTGACGTACATCCTAGGCAATATCGAGAAAGTCCCCTTGCCTGACCGCAGCATCGACCTGGCCCTCCTCAGCCAAGCCCTGCATCATGCCGAAAACCCCCGCCAGGCCCTGGCGGAAGCCTTCCGCATCCTGAAACCAGGTGGCCGCCTCTTGATTCTCGACCTCCGAGCCCATCGCTTCGAAAAGGCGCGCGAGCTTTACGCCGACCGCTGGCTGGGCTTCAAGGAAAACGACCTGCACGATTGGATCGAGGAAGCCGGCTTCAGCCATTCCGAGGTTCGTGTGGTCGCCAAAGAGGTCAAGGAGCCCGCCTTCGAGACAATTTTGGCCACCGGCTTGAAGCCCGGCGCCTGAGTTATTCACAGGAGAAGACCCCGGGGGCGATTGATGCCGAATTCGGAGGACTAAAATGGGCTTATTGCTTGGCAACGCTGGGCATCTTGGCAAATTCTGAACACCCCCCGACGCGGAGCCCAGCGCTCCCTTCACCCGATGCTTATCCAAGAGTCCCGCACCTACAAACTGGCCAAGGCCGCACTGCTCGCCGTCCTCCTCGCCGTGACACCGCTCACTGGCCGTCTGCACGCCCAGGCCACCAAGCCTGCGGCCGCCGCCGCAAAACAGGAAGACCCTCTCTCCATTCTCTTCAAGTCGGCCGAGAAGGCCCTTGAGGAGAAGAAGTACAAGGACTCCTTGGCCCTCTTCGAGGAACTGGACACCAAGGCCGTTGATGTAGAGCCGAAGCTCAAGGCCGTCGTGTCCTTCCGTAAGGCAATCTGCCAGTTCTTCATCAAAGACTGGCCGCGCGCCGAAACCGAACTGACGGTCTTTTTGGATAAATTCCCCAAAGGTACCGAAGACTTCTTCGACAACGATAACCGCCGCGGCACCGCCGAACTCCTGCTCATCGAAGCTTTCTCGAAGCAAGGCAAGTGGGACCTCGCCTTGGCACGACTCGAGAAAATCCGCACCAACACACTCGCCCGCCCCGAAGAGCGCGTGAACGCCTTCACGCTCTCGGCCCAAATCATCGTCGACCGCAACAAGAGCGCACCGGAAGAGGCCAAGAAAGCCGCCTACTCCCAGGCCATCGGCTTGCTCAAGCAGGCCACCGCCGACGGCATCAGCACTCCCGAGCGCCGCGAAGCCGCGTATAAGCTCGTCGAGATGTACACTAAGCTCGGTCTTACGAAGGAAGCGAGCCAGCTCAAGAACGAGATTGACGCCAAGAGCAGCGGCTCGCCCGTCGAGGTTGTCCGCTCGAATTTCCAGCGCCTCGAGATCGGTGACTCACGTTTCGCCGCCGCCGAATCGGCCGCCGACGAGAACTTCCGCGCCGACTTCTACCGTCAAGCACTGACCAACTACCAAGGCACGCTGCGCCGCGCCAGCCTCACCAGTTCGTTCGGCCGGGCAATCGAAAGCAAGCAGGCCGAAGCAGACGCCCTGACCAAGAATTTCCCCAAGCCGAATCCGGAACAGGCCGCGAACATCGAGCGGGTTAAGCAGGAGGTTGCCCAGTTCAAGAAGATCCAGGAGGAATTCACCGCGAACAAGGACTACGACGCGTTCATCTCCTACCGCATCGGTCTTTGCCTGCTCGAGCTCAAGCGCCCCTGGGAAGCCCATGTCGCCTTCCTCGATATCTTCGAGAATAGCCCCGCTTTCAGCCGGATCTCCGGCGCCTACTACTACCACATCGTCTCGCTGCGTCGAATCGGACGTAACAGCGAAGCCCAGGCGAAGTGCAAGGAGTTCATCCAGAAGTTCCCCAAAGACGACCAAGTCTCGCCCATCGCCCTGATCCTCGGCGACATCTCGCAGGAACGCGAAGAATTCCCCGAGGCGATCGCCCATTACAAGTGGGTCCTGGCGAACGTGAATAATCTTACCCCGGAAGTGGCCGAGGAGATCGATTTCCGCATCGCCGCCTGCCTCTTCTCACAGGTCGACTGGGCCCTGGCCCAGAAAGCGTTCGACGAATTCCTCAAGAAGTACCCGAGCTCCCCCGTCCGCCAGCAGGTGCTCTACATGAACGCACTCTGCTCGTTCTTCCAAGGCAAGTACAAGGAGACCAAGGTTAGCTTCGACAAGTACGAGCAGGAGTATCCGAAGGGCCAGTTCATCCCCGATGTCCGCTACCGTCAGGCCATCGTGAAGTTCGGCATCAGCCCCCCAGACATCCCAGGAACGATCAAACTCTGCGAAGACTGGCTCAAGGACTTCTCCAAGGACCGCAGCGACGAAGTCATCGCCCAGACCCCCGAAGTCTACACCTTGATCGCCGACGCCAACATCCGCCTCGCCGACGAGATCGACAAGCGCGTCAAGGCCGCCGACCTCGACGTCCGCATCAACGCCAAGACCCCAGAGAAGGACAAGTTCGTCGAAATCCGCACCAAGGTCGAGAAAGAGAAGGAAGCCGTGACAAACAAGGCCATCGACGCCTACGAGTCCGCAGCCAAGAGCGCCCGCACTAATCCGCAAGCCCTGGAATTCGCCCTCGGCGAGCTTCGTAAACTCCTCCCGGGACGCGGCGAGCACAAGCGCATGCGCGACCTCTTCAAGGAAATCTTCGACTGGAACCACAACGACCCGAAGGCGATGACCTATCTCTATGAGGTCATCCGCTCCACCGAGCGCATGGGCGACATGCCGGAGTTCGCCGCCGAAGCCGAAAAGGTCCGCAAGAAATTCAGCGCCCAGCTCGCCGAGGCCCGCAAGGCCGTCGACACAGTCGAGCGTAAGCAGGGCGTCACCCAACCCGAGATTGACGTCGCCAAGGCATCCGTCCGGAAGCTCTCCACCGAACTCGAAGTCGAACTGGCCAAGGTCGAGGCTAAGCGCCAGGTCTCCATCGCCGACCAGAAGAAGCGCGCGCTCAAAATTCTTTCCGACGCCGTCTCTGAGTCGATCAACGACCGTACCCAAGAAGGCACCGAGAAGCTCATCGTCTTCCTCGCCGAGAAGCTCGCCCGCAAAGTCAAGCGCGTGAAGCCCGGAGCGAAGCCCGAACCTGGTGCCTATACCAGCGCTGAGGCCGAGAAGGAACTCACTAAGCTCCTCCGCCTCGAGGAAAACCGCGCCTCCTTGGTCGCCCAGGCCCGTGGCTTCTTCGCGCTCGGCCAGCTGGCCATTTTCACCCGCGAGCCAGAGAAGACCGCCGACAACTTCGCCAAGATCGCCCAGAACTTCAAGGCCGAGGAGCTCAACCCGACGATCCTTGCGCTCGTTGGCGACAGCCTCCTCGCGAAAGGCGACCACAAGAAGGCCGCTGATTATTTCGGCTACATCCTCGAGCATTCCCGCTCCTCGGAATACGCCGACTACAGCTTCGCCGGTCTGGCGGAGATCGCCTTCGCCAACAAGAAGTACGCCGAGGCCCTCTCGCTTTGCAACGAAGCCATCGAGAATAACATCCTCATGTCGAAGGAACTCGACCTGCGCTTCACGCGCGCCCGCGCCCTTACCGAGCTCATGAGAATGGAGGAGGCCTTCAAGGCCTTCGAAGAGATCATCCGAACCAAGGAGTGGCGCGGCGACAAGACGGCCGCCTCGCTCTACTGGCTCGGCCTAATCCATGAGCGCAACGCCATCCAGATGGCGGAAGGGAAGCCCAGCCTGATCAAAAAACCCAAGGAAGGGACTGATTTGGCCAGTGTGCCGAAAGAGTTGGCGGGCACCTCTCCCACTTCAGGAGTGGCGCC
>CALQQQ010000074.1 GCA_943332745.1 Opitutus sp. GAS368
CCCCCATTCTTCCCATCCGCTAACCGCCAACCGCTAACCGCCTACACCTATTTATTTAAAACAACTTCACGATGGGCTTGCCGCCGTCGGTGATGGGTACGGGGCGTCCGCCGGCCATGAGATCGCGCGCGGTATCGACCTGCATCGCGGCGAGGATCGTGGCGTGGAAGTCCGGGATGCTGACGGGGTCTTTGACCACGGTCTTGGAGAAGTCATCGGTCTGTCCGTAGGCGCCGGTGTGCTTGAGGCCACCGCCGGCGAGGATCATCGAGAAAGCCGTGCCTTGGTGGCCGCGGCCACCCTTGGCGTCGAACTCTGGCGGACGGCCGAACTCGGTGGCGATGACGACGAGGGTCTTGTCGAGCATACCGGTGCGCTTGAGGTCTTCGATCAAGCCGGCGAGGGCGTTGTCGAGCTCGCGGATGAGGATGTGCTGATTATCGATGCCGTCGTTATGCACATCCCAACCGGCGCCGTTGATGAAGTTGAGGTTGTGCGAGACTTCGACGAAGCGCACGCCGCCCTGGATGAGGCGACGGGCGAGTAGGCAGCGCTGACCGAATTCGCCACCGTAGGACAGGCGCGTGTCTGCCGCCTCCTTCTTCAGGTCGAAGTGGCGCATGAACGAAGGCCCGGCGAGTCGGAAGGCCTCCTGCTGGGCTTGGGCGTATTCCGCAAGTGCCGAGCCGTCGGGGGCTGTGCCGCCGAGCGCGCCAAGGAGTTCTTGGCGACGGATTTTCTGGGCCGGATCGACGTCGCTCGGGGTCGTGAAACCGTTCGGGCCGGTCTCGGTGTCGACGAGGTAGATGTAGCCGTCCTTGATGCCGAGGAAGCCCGGGCCGCGACTCACATTCGGGTAGCCGATGAGCATGTAGGCCGGGACGTTCGGGTCAGCGGCGCCGCGACGGTTCGCCACGATCGAACCGATGGAAGGATAGATGGCGTTGCCGCTGATCATGCGACCGGTGTGCACGAGGTTCGTCGCGAACGCGTGCTCATCGATGACTTTATGGTTCACCGAACGGACGGCAGTGACGTGGTCCATGAGCTTGGCCGTGCGCGGGAGGTGTTCGCAGAGGCGTACGCCGGAGACGGTGGTTTCGATGGAAGGGTAGAGCGAGCCGCGCTTCTTGACCGTGGATTTGTTATCGCCGAGCGCCTTCGGGTCGAAGGTGTCGACCTGGCCCATGCCTCCGCCCAGCCAGATAAAGATGCAATGCTCGGCTTTGCCTTTAACGCCCGCGGCACCCGATGCGGCGAGCAGCGGCGAGGCGGCGAAGGGGGCGAGGCCGAGGGCGGTGAGGAAGGAGCGGCGATCCATGGCGTTAGTTGTAAAGGAATTCGGGGGAATTGACGAGGGCCCAGACGACGTCTTCGGCGCGGCGGCGCCACTCGGTCGTCAAGCCGTCGGTCGCGGGGTCTCCTTTGCGGGCGGCGGCTTCCTCCTGCATGCGCACGGTGGTGGCCATATCGTTGAGGTGGTTGGACCAGGAGACGTAATAGGCCGGCTTGCGTGGGTAGGCCACGGACTTGGACGAGGACTGCGTCATGCGACCGGCGAAGCCTACGGCGAGATAGGCGGAGTATTTCGCCTTCTCGACGGCGGTCGGGCGGCGCGAGAGCAGGCGCAGGAACAGGGCGTCGGCGAGCGCGTCGGGGCTCTTGGCTTCGCGGGCCATGGCCGTGACGCCATGATCGTCGCTCAAGCGCGTGACCCAGGTGCCCATCGTGCCATTGCTGAGGATGGCCGGCTGCAGCGAATTCGCCGAACTCTCGCGATCGGTGATCGGATCCGGACGGCCCGCCCGCCAGCCGAAAGCGGCTAGCACGTCGCAGACGGCTTGGATACGGGGCAGGGCAAGGGCGGGGCGGTCACGCTCATTGGAGGTCGAGGTGAGCATCCAAGCGCGGCGCGGTTGGCCGAGCGTCAAGGAGTTCGCCTGTTCGCGGATGCTGTCGATGTCTAGGCTGGCCTCTTCCGTGCGGAAGGGCTTGCCGGTCGTGGCGAACATCGAGTCGACGACTTGTTCGGCGGAAAGGCGACGGGGGGCCGGCGAGGCGAACAGCGGGCTGGTCTGCTTCTGCGAGGCGTCCGTCGCGCGCTGGTAGGCGTGCGAGTTCAGGATCAGGCGCAGGACGTGGTCGGCGTCATAGCCGCTGCGCACGAGTTCGCGACCGAGCCAGCGGAGCAGTTCAGGGTGCGAGTTCTTGGAGCGTTCCCAATCCCAAGCCTGGTCCACGAGGCCGCGGCCCATCAGGCGGGCCCAGAGGCGATTGGCCATCACCTGTGCGAAGCGTTCGTTCTGCGGGGCGGTGACGAGCGTGGCGAGGCGATCACGAGGGTCCTTCGGGTCGCGGGCGAGTTCATCGGCGACGCTTTCGGTGGAGAGTTCCGGGAAGGGCCAGTGCGGCTCGACGGACGCGCCCGGTTCGAGCGTGACCTCGATGAGCGGCTTGCGACCACCTTCGCGCAACTTGGCCATCGAGACGCTGCTGGTCGCCGGGACCTTCACAGCCTTCATTTCAAGAAGCGCGGCGAGGGCGAAGACCTGTTCCTGCTTGGCGGAATGCGCCGGGGCGTCGTGGCAACGCGCGCACTTGGTCTCCATGCCGAGGAAGGCGGTGGTGACGATCGTGGCCTTGGCGGCCATGGGCACATCGTTCTGCGAGGCGATGCCGAAGCCGGCTGGGCCGCCAGCGGCGGAACTGCCCTTGAGGCGCAGCAGTTCAGTGACCATGAGGTCGAGCGGCTTGCGGTCGGCGAGCGATTCGTAAATCCACCAGCGGAATGGACCGGAGTTATTCAGCGTGGGGTTCAGGATGTTCGGGTTCTCGGCGAGGACGTCCTGCCAGTAGCCGGTCCAATGGTCGGCGGCACGCGCGTCATGGAGGAGGCGGTCGATGGCCTTCGCTCGCTTATCGGCCGAGGTGTCGGCGGTGAACGCTTCGATCTCGGCGAGGCTGGGCGGCACGCCGACCGTGTCGAGGGTGACGCGACGCAGGAAGACGAGGTCTTCGGTTAAAGGATTTATCGTGGTCGGAAGCGTGCGGTAATCCGGCCAAATGGCGCCTTCTTTGATCCACTGTTCTATGGTCGCGACGTCGGTCGCGGAGAGGTGATGGCCCTTGGGTGGCATGACTTCGTCGGGATCCTCGGACTTGATACGGGTGAGCAGCGGGCTCTTCGCGGGGTCACCCGGGATGATGGCGGTGCCGTCGGACTTGCCTCCCTTGAGTGCGCCGGCGCGCGTGTCGAGGTGGAGTTTGCCCTTCGGCTTGCCGCCTTGGTGGCATTCCAGGCAGTTGGCTTCGAGGATCGGGAAGACCTTTGCGTAGAAATCCACGCCGCCGGTCTTAACGGCTTTCACCTGGCCTTGGTAGGCGACGATTTTCTCGGCGAGGAAATGGTCGATGGCATTATTCGCGGGGAAGCCGGAGGCGAGCGTGGGGAGGGGTGTTTCGGCGGTCTTGGCGAGCCACTGCTGGGCGGCCTCGCGACGTTTCTGCCAGTAGTCGCCTTCGCGGGCGCGGGCGGCGGCGCGGGCGGCACCATCAATCTTGGTCAGGCGGGCCTCCTCTTGGGCGGCGTAGGCAGCCCAGCCGGCGTCGTTATAACTCGGAGTGTCGGCGGAAGGCGTCAGTAGCTGCCAATCGGTACGACCGGCGAGCGAGATAGCGGCGATGGTTTCGCCGAGCTCCGGACGGCGGCGCGTGGTGGCCGGGCCTTTGACGCTGATGACGTAGCCGACGATGGATTCGAGGATGAGGCGGTGTTCGCCGCCCTTGGTTTCGAATTCGACCCAAGCGTCGCGGTTGCCAGGCGGGGCGAAGCGGAAGTCGCCACCGAGGTCGAGATACTTGTCCTGATCCTTGACCGGCTTGTTGTCCGTGCCGGCGGGAGGGAAAGGCGTCTGCACCTGCAGTTTTCCATCGATGAAGAGCGCCGAGGCACCACGGCCGCGGAGGAGTAGGCGATGCTTACCCGCCGGAAGTTTCACGCTCGCGAGGGCGCGGAGTAGGTAAGGGTGGCCGCGTTCGGCGCGCACGCCCGTATCGACGTATTTCTCCGGCACGCGGGCAAAACCGAAAGCCGGTGCGATGTAGCTATCAGTCACGGCGAGGGGCTTTTCCGGCCAGATATTCGTCGTCGGGTTCCAGGTTTCGCAGAGTTCGACGCGGACCTGGCCGTGGGTGACCGTGGTCCAGTCGACCTTCGGCGCCTTGCGGACGACGACCGGAGCCTTAGCGGCCTTCGTGCCGCTGGCGCTATCGTTGCCGGCGTTCGGACTCGGGTTGACCTGGGCGATCTCGGCTTTCGTGACCGGCGGAAGGGTGGTGGCGAAGCGCTCGGCGATCTCTTTTGACGGCACCAGCGTGCGGTGGAGGCGGATGTCATCGATCGCGCCGCGGAAGCTGCTATTGGCGAGGCCGCCCATGGAGGAGCCGATCCAGACTGGGGCGTCGTCGACCACGGGTGCATCGGTCGTCTCACCGTCCATATCCCACGAACCTTTGATCTCTTTGCCGTCAATCCAGCCGCGGATGCTCTCGGGTTTGCCGAATTCGTAACGCACCGCGACGTGGTGCCAGCGACGGTCGTTGGCGAAGCCGGTGGGTGTCGTCCAGCGGTGCCACTTGACCCCGGTGCCGGACGGAGAGGCGAAGAGGAAGTTAAGGCAGGCGCTGTCGTAGAGCACGCGAAGGCGCAGGGCCCAGTTCTGGTTGCTGGGGTTAGTCGCCTTTGGATCGGTGCGACCCTTGCCGATGACATAGGCGTTCTCGCCCTGACGCAGGCCGTCGGGCTTCACCCAAGCTTCGAGGGTGATTGCGTCTCCGTTCTTGAAGTCGAAGAGGCTGTTCGCACCCGCATCCTTGATCTCGAGGTGAGCTCCCTTGCCGTCGAAGGTGGCGGCTTCATTGGTCTGCTCGAAGCGAGGGTAGTCCGGGCGGCGTGGCCCCGGCTGCTTGAAGGCAACGGCGCCTGCGGGGATGAGTTCCGGGCGAGACGCGCCGTCGAAGCTCCATCCTGGCACGGACTGCGCCGAGGCGAGGCCCGCAAGGCCGAGGAAAAGGGGGACGAGACGGAGCATCTTCAAATGGGACAGGGACGGGGCGGAAGGGGTTCCGATTAATGAGGGAGAATGAAGCGGCCGTGGCTATTGGGTCAATCCTGCGGCTGGGGTGTCTCGGGTCCGCACCTCGATGCCTCGGGTAGGGCGGGCTCTCCGAGCCCGCCGTTAACCCGATTGACTAACGTATCTCAGTTGACGAACGGACGGCTCGGAGAGCCGTCCCTACCCAAGACAGCTCAGAGGCGCTCGAAGGGAAACCGGAGACCGGATGATTGGCTGGGGTACACATTTTCAGGTCTCGGGTCTCGGCAATCGGGAACCAGGTGCGGGTGAGCAGGTGCAGGTTCGGGGTCCGGGACCTGAATCTGTACCTGTACCTGAAGACCTGAACCAGAAACCCGAGGGCCGAGACCTGGGACCCGGAAAATCATTCTGCCTAGCCCAAGCCCTAGCCCTCGGTTAGTGCCGTGCGCTAACCGACGATCTTCTTATACGGTTCGCCTTCGTTCTGCGTCGGGCGTTCCGGGCGGCCTTTGTAACGATAAGTCAGGCCCATATTATCGATGCCGAGCAGCCACAGGATGGTCGCGTGCAGGTCGTGGACGTGGAGAGGGTTCTCGATGGCGCGTAGGCCAAGGTCGTCGGTGCTGCCAATCGTCTGGCCGCCTTTGGCGCCGCCGCCGGCCATCCACATGGTGAAGCCGGTGGGGTTGTGGTCGCGGCCGTCGCCCTTCTCGGACATTGGGGTGCGGCCGAATTCGCCGCCCCAGACGACGAGCGTGTCTTCGAGCATGCCGCGGGACTTCAGATCCTTAATGAGGCCGGCGACCGGCTTATCCATCGAGGCGCAGAGGCCGGAGTGATTCGATTCAATCTTCGCGTGCGCATCCCACTTCGAGCCGGCACCGTGGTAAATCTGCACGAAGCGCACGCCTTGTTCGACCATGCGTCGGGCAAGTAGACAGAGACGTCCCATGCCTTCGGTGGTCTTGTCGTCGAGTCCGTAGAGCTTACGCGTGGCTTCCGTCTCGCCGGTCAGGTCGACGACGCCAGGGGCTTCGGCCTGCATGCGCGCGGCCATCTCGTAGCTAGCCAGGCGGGCACCGAGCTCGGAGCGGTCGGGGTAGCGGGCCGCGAAGTCCTTATTCACGCTATTGATCAGCTGGAGCTTCGACTTCTGCAGGTCGGCGCTGACGGCTTCGGG
>CALQQQ010000075.1 GCA_943332745.1 Opitutus sp. GAS368
CCGTGTTACCGCGGTCGCGGAGATCTTTAAGCGAGCCGATGAGGCGATCATTGTCTCGCGGGTGCAGGCCGATGCTCGGTTCATCGAGCACGTAAAGTGCGCCGGAAAGCGTCGATCCCAGCTGCGCTGCGAGTCGGATGCGCTGCGCTTCGCCGCCCGAGAGCGTGTCGGCGCCGCGGTCGAGTGCGAGGTAGCCAAGGCCGACGGAATCGAGGAACCGGAGGCGGGCGGCGATCTCGGGAAGCAAGGCGCCGACGATGGCTTTCTCGCGGGCCTCGAGCTTGAGTCCAGAAAGGAAAGCGAGGGACTCGTCGGGCTGGAGGCGGAGTAATCCGGGCAGCGAGAGCGAGCGGCCTTTCGGCCCAGCGAGCTTCACCGAGCGGCCAATGGGGCCGAGGCGTTCGCCGAGGCAGGTCGGGCAGACTTCTTCGCCGACGCGGTCCGCGATGGCGTTCTCGTTGATGGATTCTTCTTCGTCTGACGAGAAGGTCTTCACTTCCAGCCCGTGTCCGCGGCAATCGGGACACCATCCACGCGGGGAGTTCCAGGAGAGATGCTTCGGGTCCACCTCAGGGAATGACTCGCCCGTGGCAGGATCGCTGCGCGAGGTCGAGAGGTAGGCGTCTTGGTGGCCGTCGGGACCGAGAAGTACGCACGCATTCTTACCAGAGGCTAGCGCTTGGCGGACGAGTGTGCGCAAGGCTTTCTCGCCAGACTCTTCGGTCTCATCGGGCAGGCGAATCAGGCCGTCGGCGCGAATCTCGCCGAAGACCGCATCGACGTCGTGTTCGGAGTAGCGGTCGAGCCCTTCGAAGCCATCGACCTTGAGCATCTTGCCATCGCAACGTAGGAGCCGCAGGCCCTTGGTCTCGGCCCATTCAGCGAGCGGGCGGTGATGGCCCTTGCGGGAGCGGACGAGCGGAGCTGCGACGAGGAGTGAACCTTTCTTCAGTGACTTCGCCTTCTGGGCGACGAGACGGACGACCGCATCTTCCGTCATTTCCTCGAGCGGTTCGCCAGTCGTCGGGCTGTGCAGCACGCCGGCTCGGGCGAAGAGCACGCGGAGGTACTGGGCGACTTCCGTGACCGTCGCGACGGTCGACTTCGCCGAGCCGCGCGTCACGCGTTGTTCGATGGCGACCGTGGGTGGCAGGCCCGTGAGCGAGTCGATATCGGGCTTCGGCAGCTGTTCGACGAATTGGCGAGCATAGGCCGAAACGCATTCCAGGAAGCGGCGCTGGCCTTCGGCGAAAAGGATATCGAAAGCCAAGGAAGATTTCCCCGAGCCCGAGACGCCAGTCATCACCGTGAGCGAGCCGTGCGGAATCTCGAGAGAGACATCCTTTAGGTTGTGTTCGCGGGCGCCGCGTAAGGAGATGGAGGTCGGGCGCGGTTTGCTCGCCGTGGGCGAGGCGGAGGCGAAGGCGTCGTCGCCTTGCGCGAGGAAGCGGCCCGTGACCGTGGCGGCTTGGGCGACTTCAGCGGGCGTGCCTTCGGCGACGAGGTGCCCGCCGTCGGGGCCGGCTTCGGGACCCATTTCCAGAATCCAGTCGCAGGACTTCAGCACGTCGAGGTGGTGTTCCACGACGATGAGCGAGTGGCCGGCTTCCGTGAGGCGATGCAGTAGTCCGATCAGGCGCGCGACGTCCTCGCGGTGCAGACCAGTGGTCGGTTCATCGAGCAGCAGGAGGGCGCCAGGCTTGCGCGTATCGATCTTGGAAAGATAGCGGACCAGTTTGAGCCGCTGGGCTTCGCCCCCTGAGAGCGTCGTGAGCGGCTGGCCCATCGAGAGGTAGCCGAGACCGACTTCCTCCAAGCAGGCGAGCTGGGCGGAGGCCGGGGTGCGTTCGCCGAGGAACTGTCGCGCCTCGGTCACCGACATCGCGAGCAGGTCACCGACGGACTTGCCGTCGTAGTGGAAGCTCAGCACCTCGTCGCGGAAGCGCTTGCCGTTACACGACGGGCAGGGGAGAGCGACGTCGGAGACGAACTGCATCTCCACCGTCTCCCAGCCCGCACCGCCGCAGCGTTCGCAGCGGCCTTCGCCAGCATTAAAAGAGAAATGTGAGGGCGTGAGGCCGGCGGCCTTAGCTTCGGCGGAGTTGCCGAGTAGCGTGCGGATCGCGTCCCAGGCACCGACATAGAGGGCAGGGTTGGATCGCGGCGTCCGCGTGGCGGGCGACTGGTCGACGAGTGCGACCTCGGCCGGCTCCTTGTCGAACTTCACCCATTTCAGTTCTTTGGCTTCTTCGCCTGATTCTGGATCGCGGCGACCGATGACTTGATGGAGTAGCGTTGATTTTCCGGAGCCCGAGACGCCGCAGAGGCCGACCAGCCGGCCGAGCGGGATCGAGCAAGCGAAGTCATGAAGATTGTTCACCGTCGCGCCGCTGACACGGAGGCGCGCGGTTGTGTCGCCGATTGGTCGCGGGGTGCGGGGTGCGGAGACGCGGCGGCCCGAGAGCCAGTTGCCCGTCGCGGAATCCTTGACCTTCAGGATGCCCTTCGGGACGCCTTGGTAGAGTAGGTGACCGCCTTCGGCGCCGGGCCGTGGGCCAATCTCGATGAGCCAGTCGGCGGCACGCATGACGGATTCGTCGTGTTCGACGACCACCACCGTGTTGCCTTGGTCGACGAGGCTGCGGAGGATGCCGACCATGCGAGAAAGATCGCGGGCGTGCATGCCCACGCTCGGCTCATCGAGGACGAACACCGTGTCCGCGAGGCAGGCGCCGAGGCACGAGGTCAGGTTAACGCGTTGGACTTCGCCGCCCGAGAGCGTGCGCGAGAGCCGATCGAGAGCGAGGTAGCCGAGCCCGACCGCCTCGAGGTACCCGAGGCGCGCCAGAATGGCTTCGAGCGCGTGATCGGCTGGGTGGCGCGAATCCTTTGGCGCCAGCGGCGCGAGCAGCGTGCGCAGGTCCGAGACCGGTGAGGCGTAGAGTTCTGGGAGAGATTTACCCTGCCAGCGCCAGAAGAGCGACTCCTCGCGGAAGCGTCGGCCCTGGCATTTCGGGCAGGATTCGTAGGCACGCCAGCGGGAGAGGAAGACGCGCACGTGCATCTTGTAGGTCGTCCCTTCCAGCCAGCGGAAGAAACCGCGGACACCGTACCACTTTGAATCGTATTCGCCCTGTACGTAGCCCGGTTCACCGTTCTCGACGAATTTACGGTGGGCGGCGGAAAGTTTCTTCCACGGTACATCGAGCGGGATGGCTGCCTTACGACAGGCGCGTACGAGGTCCTTCTGCGACTCGCCGTAGACGTTACCTTGGAACGGTGCGATCGCGCCTTCGGCGAGTGTCAGCGCTGGATTCGGGATGATTTTATTCCAGTCGAGCCCGATGACGCGACCGAAGCCACGGCACTCCGGGCAGGCACCTACGGGCGAGTTGAAGGAGAAGAGCGCGGGCGAGGCCGGGCGGAACTTGCGTCCGTCGACCGGCGACTCGAGTGCTTCGCTATAGCGGGACAACTCGTTACCCTGGTCGTCGAGCAGGCGCAGCCGCGACCCGCCGAGGCGGAACGCCGCGAGGGCTGCTTCATGGAAGCGCGAGGCTTGGTCGAACGCGATGGTGACCCGGTCTTGGATCACGAGTAGTTCGGTCGCGTCGGCCGGGACCTCGTCTTCTGTGAGGCGGATACGTTGGCCGGAGGCGAAGGCGCGGCTGAAGCCCGCCTTGGCGAATTCTTCCGCAATCGTCTTCCAGCCGAGCGTCTCCGGTTTCGAGACCGCAAAGACGAGCGAGAGGGATTGGCCCATGAAGCGTGCGAGGGAATCCTGCCAGGCGGCGTCGGGTCCGCGGGGGACGATGACCTGGCCGCTGGCTGGGTCGATGAGGTCAGCCCGGTGGGCGAACCAGACTTTGAACCAGTCGCAGAGCTCCGTCATCGTGCCGACCGTCGAGCGCGAGGTGCGGACCGCGTTGCCTTGCTTGATCGCGACGGAGGGGCGGACGTTCTCCGCGGAGTCGAGGGCTGGCGACGGGAGTAACTCGAGGAATTGGCGGACGTAAGGGCTGAACGTCTCGACGTAACGGCGTTGTCCTTCGGCGTGGAGCGTATCGAAGACCAGCGAGGACTTGCCGGCGCCGCTGAGACCCGTGACGACGACCAGTTTGCCGACGGGGATGTCCACGTCGAAGCCCTTCAGGTTGTTTTGGCGGACGCCGCGGAGGCGGATGGCGTCTGGTCGGGGGGCGGACATCGGACCCTCCATCGGACACGAAACCGCCTGCTTGGCAAACCTGCTAACGCACTCGGCAGCGAATCACGCCCTGCGGGGTGGCGACCGCCTTAACTTTAATATCATGCGGCTCGTCCGGGAGTCGTGATTCTAGCTGGAAGGAATGGGCGTGGCCGAGCAGGAAGGTCTGGCGGGGTGGCTTGGCTAAGAGGCGGTCGTAGAAGCCGCCGCCGAAGCCGAGGCGACGGCCGGCCCCGTCGAAGCCCAGGCCTGGCACGAGGACGAGGCCGGCGTCGGCCAGCGCCGCGACCGGCGCCGTCGGCTTCGGTTCACGGATTCCGAGCCGCGAAGGCTGGAGCGCGGCGAGGTCGGTGACTTCGTGGAGGATGAGCGTCGTCTTGTTCGTCACGCGCGGCAGGAGCAGGCGCTTGCCTTCGAGCAGGGCGAGCATCATCAGCGCGTCGGTCGGTAGTTCGCCCCCGAAGGACGCGTAGAGGCAGACCGTCTTCGCCTGCTTCCACTCGGGCAGTTGGGTGACGAGGCGGGCGGCCGCGTCGCCGGCGACCTGCAGTTCGCGGGGCGTCAGGGCCGTGCGGCGGGCCTTGAGTTCCGCCCGCAGGCGGTCCTTGTCGGCGCGCACATCCATGGCTTCAGAAAATCCGGTTCAGCGTCAGAGTCAACAGGACGACGGGCAGGTAGAGGATTGAGGCGAGGAAGAGGGGCTTGGCTACTTCCGCTCGGCGGCTGGGTAGGCCGAAATCTAGGCAGAGCTTAAAGAACCAGGCGCCAGCGATGAAGGAGATCCAGACATAGGGACTGGTCCATCCCGGAAAAAAAATAGTGGCAATAGCCCCGGCGACAAAAAGCATCGGAATAATGAAGAGCAGCGCCCAGATGGCTGCGGAGCTGCCAGACGGGTCATCGACGGTGGCCACCTTGAAGCCGCCGCGTGCGTAGTCTTCACGGCACATCACCGCGAGGGCCATGAAGTGGGGGACTTGCCAGAAGAATAAGAGAGCGAAAAGCAGCCAGCCCATCGTATCGATGTGGCCGAGTTTGGCGGCCGTGCCGATGATCGGAGGAATTGCGCCGGGCAGTGAGCCGACGAGCGTGCACCATGAAGTCATCGACTTCAGGGGCGTATAGAACAAGAGATAGGAGATTGCGGTGGCGGCCGTCAGGGCGCCCGCGAGCGGCTGGTCGGTGCCAACCCAGACCAGGATCACGCCGAGTGTCAGTAGCAGTAGGCCGAAGAGGAGCACGGCGCCGGGCTTCAGGATGCCGGCCGGAATGGGACGGTTGCGCGTCCGGTCCATTTTGGCATCGGCGTCGCTCTCCCACCACATGTTGATGGCGCCGCAGCCGCCGGCGGCGAGGGCTGTGCCGATCGCCAGCGAGACGAGCACCTTAGGGTTCGTTGCCTGGCTCGGTTCGCTGCAGAAGTAGCCGGCGAGAGCGGTGAGGACGGAAAGGAACGACAGCCGAGGCTTGGTCAGCTCCCAGTAGGCGGCAGGCATCGATCCGGCGCGTTCGCTCATCGGTCTTGTCGTGGCGGTTTTGCGCGACGGGTTAAAGGTAAATCAGTCGCCATGGCTCAGGCCGCGGGTTCCGCCGTGGAACGACGGGCCAGCATCACGGCTGCGCAGAGAGAGGAGAACAGAGCCGCGCCGACGACGAGGTGCACCGTCCGGACGTGCGGGTTGAGTGGGAGTTGAATGCTGAGGATGCCGAGCAAGACCTGCAGGAAGACCAGCGCGACCAAGGTTGCCCAGCGGAGGAGCGGGAAGCCCTGGCGGGCCAGCTGGATGGCAAAAAAGAGCACCGTCGCGCCAGCGAGGAGGGCGCCACCGCGATGGAGTAGGTTGACCCACCAGACGACGCCCGTGCCGATCGCCGGGATGAAGAGCCCTTCGCTCGGCGAGGTGACCCAGAGGGTGAAGTGCCCTTGACGCATCACCGCACCGATCACGATGACTGAAAGTGTCAAAGTGGCAGCGACGGCACCGGTGAGGAAGAGTGAGCGCGGCGCCGAGCGGCGGGCCTGATGCCA
>CALQQQ010000076.1 GCA_943332745.1 Opitutus sp. GAS368
AATCTGGACGACGCGGACACCGCGTTCGACCATGCGTCGGGCGAGCAGGGCGCTGTGGGCGAACGAGCCGGCCTCCTTCACTTCAGGCCCGTAGAGTTCCAGGGTGGCGGGCGTTTCCTTGGAGAGGTCGGTGAGGTCGGGCACGCTGGCCTGCATGCGGAAGGCCATCTCATACTGCGCGGTCCGCGTGAGTGTCTCGGGGTCGCCCAGCTCGCGGTGGCCGGCGGCGTTGAGCTTGGCCAGCGCGTCGAGTGTCACGCGGCGGTCGGCGGGTTTCACACCGGGGGGATTCTGGACGAACAAGACTGGGTCGCCGCCTGCGCGCAGGGCCACGCCCGTGTGGCGCGTCGGCAAGAATCCGCTGCTCCACATGCGCGTGAAGAGCGCCTGGCCGCCGACGCTCTTGGGTGTGAGCACCACGAATGACGGGAGGTCGTCGCTCTCGCTACCGAGGCCGTAGCTGATCCAGGAGCCGATGCTTGGCTTGCCGGGAATCTCATTCCCGGTCATCGCAAACGTGCAGGCAGGGTCGTGGTTGATAGCGGTGGTGCTGACGGATTTCATGACCGCGAGCAGGTCGACGACCTTGGCGGTATGCGGCAGGAGTTCGCTGATCCACCGGCCGGACTTGCCGTTTTGGGTGAAGTTAAACTTGCTCGGTGCGATGGGGAAGCGGGCCTGACCCGAGGTCATGGTGGTGATGCGCTGGCCATTGCGGATGCTTTCGGGGAGATCCTTGTCGAAGTGAGCCTGTAGCTGGGGCTTGTGGTCCCAGAGGTCGAGCTGCGACGGGGCGCCGTTCATGTGCAGGTAGATGATGCGTTTAGCCTTCGGGGCGAAGTGCGGATAGCCCGCGAGCGGCTTGTGTACCGTGTTCGCGGCCCGCGCCTCACGGGAGAGCAGACCCGCGATGGCCACGCCGCCGACGCCGAGGCCGGCGGTACCGAGGAAACTGCGGCGGCTCAGTAGCCGCATATGGTCAAGGATAGGGTCGTTCATCGGTTGAGGGTTTCGTCGAGGTTGAGTAGGAGGCCGGCGGTGAGCGTCCAGGCCGCGAGTTCGGTCGCGGGTAGGGCAGGATCGGGCTTCGAATCGCCGAAGGTAATCAGCTTGGCTGCATCTTCAGGCGCCGCGGCATAGCGAGCGCGATGCGCCGTCAGGGCTTCCTGGGTCACCGCGGTCTCGGCGGCCTGCGGACGTCGACCGACGGCCGTACGCCAGGCGAAGGCCAGGCGGGCAGCGTCATCGGTGCCGCCTTCCTTGAGGATGCGTTGGGCGAAGGCGCGCGCGGCCTCGACGTGTTGGACGTCGTTCATCAGGGCGAGGGCCTGCAGCGGGGTGTTACTGCGTTCACGGCGGATGCAACTGGCCTCGCGGGCCGGTGCGTCGAAGGTGCTCATCGAAGGCGGCGGCGCGGTGCGCTTTAAGAAGGTGTAGAGCGAGCGGCGATAGAGCGCCTCTCCGTTGTCGCGGGTATAGCGGGCAGTGTTGCTACCGCTGAAGCCTACCGGTTCCCAGACGTTGTCGGGCTGGTAGGGGCGCACGCCCTTGCCGCCTAGGCGCGGGCTAAGGAGGCCGGAGACGAAGAGAGCTTGGTCGCGGATGACCTCGGCGTCGAGGCGTGCGCGCGGCCCGCGGACGAGAAGACGGTTCTCCGGGTCTTTGGTGAGGAGTTCCGGCGAGGTCGCGGCGGAGCGACGGTAGGCGGCGCTGGTGACGAGTTGACGGACGAGGCGCTTCATGTCCCAGCCGGTCTCGCGGAATTCGACTGCGAGCCAGTCGAGGAGTTCCGGGTGGCTGGGCGAATCGCCCTGCGAGCCAAAGTCGCCGCTGGTCTTGACTAGCCCGTAGCCGAAGAACTGCTGCCAGTAACGGTTCACCGTCACGCGGGCGGTCAGCGGATTGGCCGGGGAGAGAAGCCAGGCTGCGAGGTCGCGGCGGTCGTAGGTCTCTTTCTTGGGCAGCGGGTGGAAGGCTGCGGGTACGCCGCGGGAGACGGCTTCACCGGGCTTGTCGTATTGACCACGGATCATCACGTTGGCCTGTCGAAGTTTCGGGAGCTCGGCCATGACCAGCGTCGACGGAATCTGGTCGTTCAGGGCTTTCTTGCGCGACTCCTCGGCGAGCTTCACGGCCCTCAGGCCGTCGAGCTGTTCCTTGCCGCCCTGAAACTCGTTTTCCAACCACCAGTCGAGCAGCCGCTTGCGTTCGGCGTCGGTCCACAGCGCCGCCTTCTTGCCGCGCACGAGTGTCTGCAGGTCGCCCGGCAGCGCTTCGACGCGGGAACCCTGCATCTTCTCGGACCAGAATTGGAAGGACCACTGGAGGTCTTTGGCTTCCTCGACGCGATGGTTAATGGCGAGGCGATCCCAGAAGACCGTCCCGTCGAACTGCGTGAAGGCGAAGCCGTCGACCTTCATGCCGGGCTTGAGGCCGAGCTTGGCGATGTCGACCTTGAGCTGGGTCCATTTGCCGGCCTCGGGCAGTTTACCCATGTTCACTTTCTCGGGCGTACGCACCTTGCCGAAGGGGATGGCACCTTCTTCGCCCCAGAAGGCCCGGTGGTTCCAGCCGCCCACATGGAACTGGAGCATGATCGACTTGGGGACGTCCTTTGGTTCGAGGTAGGTCCAGACCGAGATGACGCCGTTGGCCGGGATCTCGAAGGCCGCTCCTTTGGTGAAGTAATCTTGGGCGACGCCTTTCGCCGTGCGCTTGAGGGCGCGCTTGCCACTGTGCACCGGACCTTGGCTGGCTTCGACGAAGGTCGTCGGGTTGCCGGAGGACTCGACCTTGGCTTTCTCCGGGAAAGCATCTTCGAACCAAATCGTCTCGCCGGTGCGGACGGGCGGAGGCGGGTTGAGGGAGGCGGGGTCGACGTATTTGAGGGAGGCGACGGCATCGCGCACGGCCTTAATGTGTGCAGCAATCTTAACGTCGAAATCCTTGAGGCTCTTCTCCTGCTCCGGCGTCGAGAGCTGCAGTACCGGCGGGGTCAGCAGGATATTGCCGTCCATGGCCGGATCGGCGGCGCTGTAGAAGAACGAGTACAGCGAGTAGAACTCCTTGGTCGTGACGGGATCGAACTTGTGATCGTGGCAGACCGCGCAGCCGGCGGTCAGGCCCATCCAGATGCCCATGGTGGTCTCGGTGCGGTCGACGGCGTAACGGAAGAGTAGCTCGTCGTTGATGGAGCCGCCTTCGCTGGTGGTCACGTTGCAGCGGTTGAAGCCGCTGGCGATGCGCTGTTCGCGGGTCACGTTCGGCTGAAGGTCGCCCGCGAGCTGCCACGTGGTGAATTGGTCGAAGGGCAGGTTGTCGTTGAAGGCCTTCACGACCCAGTCGCGGTAGGGCCACATGCTGCGTTCGTTATCGAGGTGCAGGCCGTGGGTGTCGGCATAGCGGGCGGCGTCGAGCCAGCCGCGGGCCATGTGTTCGCCGTAACGGACGGATCCGAGCAGACGGTCGACGACGCGTCCATAGGCACCTGGGGCGGCGTCCTTGAGGAAGGCATCGATTTCGGCGGGTGTGGGCGGAAGTCCGGTGAGGTCGAGGGTCACGCGGCGGATGAGTCGCTCGGGGTCGGCTTCAGCGCCGGGGCGAAAGCCTTGCGCGGTCATCTCCGTTGAGAGGAAAGCATCGATGGGCGAGAGATCTTTAGTGGCCGTCGGGACGGCCGGGCGGACTGGGACTTCAAAGCTCCAGTGCTTCCGGTAGGTCGCGCCTTGGGCGATCCAGCGGCGGAGGATGTCGACCTGGGCGGGCGTGATCTTTTTGTGCGATTCCGGCGGCGGCATGACCTCTTCTGGGTCTTTGCTCAGGATGCGCTTGATGAGTTCGCTGGCCTCGGGATCGCCGGGCTTCACGGCCTGGATGCCGTCCTTGAGGGCTGTGGCGCCCTCGGCGGTGTCGAGGCGGAGCTTTCCCTTGCGCTTCTTGGCGTCGAAGCCGTGGCAGGCGAAGCAGTTATCGGAAAGGATTGGGCGGACGTCCCGGTTGAAATCCAGTTTCGCGTCGGCGGCCATGAGGCCGGTCGCGAAGAACAGAAGGCTGAGGGAAGCGGGGCGCATGGTCTACTTGGTAAGGGGGAGGGCGGTTTCGGCGGCGAGCAGGGCTTCGGCGAAGCGACGGCCGATCTCAAGGGTGCCGACGGCGGTGAAGTGGGTGTGCGAAGGCGGGAGCGTATCGGCGCCGGCGGTGTCGACGTAACGGGCGCGGGGCAGGGCGGCGGCAACTTCTTTCTGGGCGTCGATGACCTTCGGCATGAAGGCATTCTTACCGTTACCGAAGCGGGTGTTCACGCCGAGTAGGAGGATCATATCGGGGGCGTTGAGGTCGGCGCGCAGGCGCAGGAGCATCGCGGTAAGATTAGCCACGTAGGCGTGGGCATCCTTGGCGTTAGCGTCGCTCTCGCCCTGCACCCAGACGAACGCGCGGGCGCGCAGCGTGATGTCCTTCGCCTTGGCGGCGGCGATGGCGGCCTTGGCTTCGTCGATCATGGCGCGGTAGCACGGGTCGGCCTTGCCGGGGTGTCCGACGTTCCAGTCGCCGGCGACGGACGTGCCGCTGAAGGCGGTCTTGATGACCGCGAGCGGCCGCGACTCTTTTGTCGCCAGCGTGCGGACCATCCCGATTTCAGGTCCGAAGCCACCCTTGGACTTCAGGTTGAAGTTGCCGTATTGGCGCGCGAGCTTCTTGCCGTCGATGGCAGGCATCGCCGGCGTGCGCGGTTGGAATTGCAGGGTCGACCACTGGCGGGCGCTGGTGCCGTCAAATTCGTCGGGGGGCGGATCGCCTACGCGCCACCAGAACATCGTCGCGGCGTCCTTTGGGTCGGCCGGGAGCTCTTCCGCATAGGCATCGAATCCGACCGCGTTGGACTGCCCGGCGACCAAAATGAGGTCACGGGTTTCGGCATAAGCCAGTCCCTGCAGGAGCAGGGCCAGCCCAAGGGTAAGGCGGCGGAACATGGGGTAACTAATCCGTAAGCCCTTGGCCTCGTGAGTTCCACCTTTTCCCTTAGTGGGGACGCTTATTTACAGTCGTTTAGCAAGAAGGTGACCAGCTCCGGGCAGGCGAAGAACGATGGTCCGACCTTATGGCCTTCGCCAGGGATGATCTTGACCGTGAACTTGCCCCCGAGGGCCTCATAGCGTGCCTTCAGCAGCAGGGTGTTATCCTGGTGCGGGACGACCACGTCGTTGTCTCCATGTACAGCGAACATCGGGACCTTGGCGGCAGCGAGGCCGGCGAGGTTATCGGGCGGATTGAACTCCTTCAGTCGGGTGGTGAGTTCCGCTTCGGTCAGGCCAAAATCGGCGAGCGTCTGAGCCTTCGAATTCTTGAGCGGCCAGCTGGTGAGGTTGCATACTGGGTAGATACCGATCCAGGCCTTTACCTTATCGGGATTCCGGAACGCCCACGTGAGCGTCATCATACCGCCGCGGCTCTGGCCAAGCAGGATGGGCTTTGCCGAATAGCCACGCTTCACCATCTCATCGTAAAACTTCGTGAACTGCGCCGCGCTCTTGGGGGCGCCGCGGACTTCGCCGAGATCGTAGCCGGCGATCGCCATGCCGGCTTGCTGGCAGGCGTCGGCGTAGAGCTTGTGCTGGACGATCGAGACACCGCCGCCGAGGGCCGGTGCATACCAGAGCCATGGCTTGTCCTTCGCCGGGGTCGCCGCCGGGTGGATCACGACTTTACGCCCGTCGACCTCGAAGGTCTCGACCGCGAGGAGCGTGGTGGTAGCCAGCGCCAGGATGAGTAGCGGGCGGCGAAGTAGGCTAAGCATCAGGCTCGGATGCGTGACTTACTTGAAGGAGATCTTGGTCTGCGGGAGCTGGGCCTGGATCTTGGCCTGTTGCTCCGGCGTGAAGGGGTCCTTGACCGGCACCAGGCGCATGGTCTTCAGGAAGGCGAAGGGCTTGAGGACGGCGATACGGGCATCGGGTAGAGGTATCTTGCCGATTTCCAGATGGGTGAGCTGCGTGAGGCCGGCGAGGGCCTGGAGGTCCGCGTCGGTCAGGGTCTGGGGGTTCGTGAGCGTCAGGCGACGAAGCGTGGAGATGTCCTTGATGAGGGGGAAGCAGGCGCCCGATTCGAAGCCTTCGCCGAGCTGGAGGTATTCGAGGGGGAGTTTGGCGATGGCCTTTAGGGCCTGCGGCGTGGCCTTGGACGCTCCCACTTCGAGGCCTTTCAGCTGGGTGAGCTTCGCGAGCTGAGGGGCGCCG